>NZ_JBHYGG010000285.1:0-38800 GCF_051859125.1 Gemmata sp. | reverse complement strand
CGGCGGGACGGTGATCGCGACCGGGGGAGGCACCCGCCGGCCGCTCGGGGCAGTCATTGCCCCGCACACCTTCCATCGGACGCCGGAGTCGGGGGAATGCGAGCGCCGAGAAGAGTCCCTTCACAATCGCGCGGAAGATGTAGCGGTCGCGCCGGGTGTTCCCGTGGCGCGTGTCGGGTCGTCGTCGGTTTTTCAGCAGTTTCTGCTCACCGACCGCGCAAAGGCGTGGGCAACCACGCACCGTGTGGCCCGCGCCGCGCCCTCGCACCCCCGGACCCTGGCCGCGCTGGCACCGGCGAACGCGCGGCTCCCGGGGTGGGCAGTTCCGAGCCACTGGCGGGCCGGCTCCAAGGAAACTGGTCAGGGGAACCGGGCCCGGCCGCCTGCGGTGACGTCTTTGCCGGTCGTTCCCGCGGAATCAGTTGCGGGCCGCGGGGTTCCGTTCTACAACACACTCCGTGCGGCCCCTCTCCCACCTGCCGCACCCCTCTCCCCCACGCACCCGCCCGAACCGCACGCTTCCCACGAAGCGCGGAGCGGGTTCGCCCGCGCCCACAGACGCCCGCACCCGGAGAGGTGACCCCCCGATGACACCCGAAGTTCAAGTCTTGCTCAACACGCTCTGGGTGGTGACCGCCGCCATCCTCGTGTTCTTCATGCAAGCCGGGTTCGCGCTCGTCGAGAGCGGCATGGTGCGGGCGAAGAACGCCGTCAACGTCATCATGAAGAACTACTGCGACATGTGCGTCGGCGCGATGGGGTTCTGGCTCCTCGGGTACGGGCTCATGTTCGGGGTCAGCACGTCCGGGTGGTTCGGGACGACGAAGTTCGCGCCGAACTCGGGCGAGCCGTTCGAGTACACGCTGCTGTTCTTCCAGATGATGTTCGCGGCGACCGCGGCGACGATCGTGAGCGGGGCGCTGGCCGAGCGGATCCGGTTCAACGCGTACCTGGTCGGCTCGTTCCTGATCACCACGGTCATCTACCCGGTCTTCGGCTCGTGGGCGTGGAACGACAACGGGTGGCTGAAGCAGATCGGGTTCATCGACTTCGCGGGCTCGACGGTGGTGCACACGGTCGGCGCGTGCTGCGCGCTGGCGGGCCTGGCGGCGCTCGGGCCGCGGACCGGGCGGTACGCGAAGGACGGCACCCCGCGGACCATCCCGGGGCACAACCTGCCGTTCGTGGCGCTGGGCGGGTTCGTGCTGTGGCTCGGGTGGTTCGGGTTCAACGCCGGGAGCACCACGGCGGCCGACCTGAGCATCGGGAAGATCGCGCTGAACACGCACCTCGCGGGGGCCGCGGCGGTCGCCGGGGCGCTGGTCCTGTGCGGGCTCCTGGGCCGGCCGGTGCTGCTGACGACCGTGGTCAACGCGAGCCTCGCGGGCCTGGTGGCGATCACCGCCGGGTGCGCGTTCGTCACCCCCGGGTCGGCCATCCTGATCGGGCTGATCGCGGCCCCGGTGATGCTGCTGGGCGAGGCGTTCCTCGACGCGTTCAAGCTCGACGACGCGGTCGGCGCGATCCCGGTCCACGGGTTCTGCGGCGTGTGGGGCACGTTCGCGGTCGGGATCTTCAAGGAGAGCGGGGCCGACGTGAAGCAGATGTGCATCCAACTGCTCGGGTCCGCGGCCGCGTTCGGGTTCGTGTTCCCGACGGCCTACGTCATGTACCGGGCCATCGGGGCGTGGATGCAGCTGCGGGTCGCGAGCGTGGACGAGCAGCGCGGCCTCGACTTCGCCGAGCACGCCGAGGTCGGCTACCCGGAGTTCCAGGAGGGGCTGCTCCACGGCGGCACCGCGGCCCCGGCCGCCCGGCCCGCCGCGGCCCCCACCGCCCGCCCGTCCGTCACCGCCCCCGTTGGGAGGAACTGACCCGTGACCACGCAACAAGAGGCCTCGCGGCGGCGGCGGATCGTGTACCACGCGGCCCGGAACCGGCTCCCGGACGACATGGTCTCTGCGGCCGTGCGGCTGTGCGACCGCGAGTTCCAGGCGCTGCCCGTGTTCTCGGTCCAGAAGTTCATCTCGCGGCTCACCGAGGCCGTCGGCCCGCCCCCGAAGCCGGGCGAGCTGTTCACCGCGATGAACCGGCTCCGGGTCGTCACCGACCTCGACGCGATCGGGCCGGACCCGGTCGGGGGGGCCGCCCCCGGCGCACCACAGCAACCCGCACACGAGCCCGCGGCCCCGCCCCGGTTCCGGCCCGCGGCCCCCGCGGCGAGCGGGCGGATCGACAGTTGGGCGGCGGCGTTCACCGCGTTCATGAACGGGATCGTCGGCGAGCTGCGGCACCTCGGGCCGGACCTCCCGGCCGCGGCCCGCGCCGGCGTCGCGCTGCGGCTCCAGAAGGCGGACCTCGGGCCGAACGGGTACGCGGAGCTGAACGCCTGGGCCGACGGGCAGGCGGCCGCGTTCACCGACCGGCTCTCGATCAAGGACATGCACGCCGGGCTGCACGAACTGTACCTGTGGGCGTGCGAGGAACTCGGCCCGGTCGAGACCGACCGCGTGTTCGGGGCCGTGCTCCGCGAGGTGTCGCAGCTCCCGGGGGCCGCGCAGTTCCCGCCGCGGAGCCTCATGTGACCCGTCGGGGAAAATCCGAAGCACGAAGCTCGAAGCACGAACAGAGCCCGGGGTATTGGTGGCGTTCTTTCGTGCTTCGGATTTCGAATTTCGGATTTCAGGGCAGAGCCCTGTTGGGCCGATGAAAGTGGGATGAGACGGTGGCCGCGGGGCGCAAACCCCCGCGGCCGCGTCGTTCTTCCGGCGGAAGGGCCGCAACTCGAAGCGGCCCCCGACAACCGGGAGCAGGATCATGATCCGCCAGTTCGCTCTGTCCGCCCTCCTCGCAACGGGTGCCTTCGCGGGCACCGCCTCCGCCGCCCCGCCCGTCGTGTACGGGCCGGCCGTCTCCTACGGACCCGCCGTCCCCTACCGCCCGGTCGGCCCGATCGCGCCGCGGGGTCCGTTCGTGCCGCCGCCCCGCTTCGTGCCCCACGACCACCACTACGACGTGTTCGTCCGCCGGTGGCTCGGGTGGGAGCTCCAGGGCTCCTACGACTCGCGGTGGGAGGCCGAGCGGGTCGCGAACCGGCTCCGCGCCCACGGGCAGTGGGTCCGCGTCACGCTGCACTGAGCCTGCGGAGGTGGACATCGGCCGCGGGTCGGGTATCGTCGGGGGTGGGCCGGTTCGCGGCCCACCAGGGGAACGACGTGGCCGAACAAGTGACGGGCGTGGTCGAGCGGATCACGTTCCACAACCTCGACAACGGGTACTGCGTGCTCCGGGTCCAGGCCCGCGGGCACCGCGACCTCGTCACCGTCGTCGGCCACGCCCAGCAGGTCGTGGCCGGCGAGTACGTCACCGCGACCGGCGAGTGGACCACCGACCGCACCCACGGGAGCCAGTTCAAGGCCGCCGAGATCAAGACCAACCCGCCGCACACCGCCGAGGGGATCGCCCGCTACCTCGGCAGCGGGCTCATCAAGGGCATTGGGCCGAAGTTCGCGCAGCGGATCGTCGAGGTGTTCAAGGAGAACACGCTCGACGTGCTCGACACGTCGCCGACGTTCCTCTCACAGGTGAAGGGGATCGGCCCGAAGCTCATCGAGAAGATCCGCAAGAGCTGGGAGGAGCAGCGCGAGTCGCGGAAGATCATGGTCTTCTTGCAATCGCACGGGATCGGCACCGCCCGCGCCGTCCGCATCTACAAGACGTACGGCGAGAACGCGATCGAACTCATCAAGGCGAACCCGTACCGGCTCAGCGCCGACATCTGGGGCGTCGGGTTCGCGACCGCCGACGAACTCGCCATCAAGCTCGGCCTGCCCCGCGACTCGCCGTACCGGGCGCAGGCCGCGGTGCGGCACGTTCTGTCAGAAGCGAGCAGCGACGGGCACGTCGGCTACCCCGAGGAACTCCTCTGCACCGACGCCGAGCAACTCACGGGCATCCCCGAGAAGGGCATCCGCGACGCGATCGAGGCGCTGCGCATCACGGACGAGATCGTGCGGGACAGCGTGCAGTCGGCGAGCGGCGACCGCTCTTCGCCCTCTCCCCTTGCGGGAGAGGGTGGCCGCGAGTCCTCGAGCGGCCGGGTGAGGGGTGAAGCCGCGCGAGTGGCACAGGGGCCCCCCTCACCCGGCGGCGAAGCGCCGCCACCCTCTCCCGCAACGGGAGAGGGCAAAGTACACCCGGGAACCTCCGAAGCCCTGATCTTCCTCAAGCCGCTGTTCCTCGCCGAACTCGGCGTGAGCCGCGCCATCAAGGCGCTCGCGAAGGGGCCGCACCCGCTCCCGGCCGTGGACATGACGCCGGCCGTCGGCTGGATCGAGCAGAAGATGGGGATCCAGCTCGCCGGGTCGCAGCGGGCCGCGATCCTCGAAGCGGTCGCGAACAAGCTCGTCGTCATCACCGGCGGCCCCGGCACCGGGAAGACCACCATCGTCCGGGCGGTCATCGAGATCTTCCTCGCGAAATCGCTGAGGGTGCTGCTGTCCGCCCCGACGGGCCGGGCCGCGAAGCGGCTCACCGAGTCCACCGGCCGCGAGGCCAAGACGATCCACCGGTTGCTGGAGTTCGACCCCGGCATCGGCACGTTCCGCCGCGGCCGCGAGAACCCACTCGACGCCGACCTCGTCGTGATCGACGAGACCTCGATGGTCGACGTCGTGTTGATGAACCGACTTCTGCAAGCGGTTCCGCCGTGGGCGTGCGTCGTGTTCGTCGGCGACGTCGATCAACTCCCGTCGGTCGGGGCCGGGTCGGTGCTCACGGACCTCATCGAGTCGAAGACCGTGCCGGTCGCGCGGCTCACCGAGGTCCACCGGCAGGCCGGGAGCAGTTGGATCGTGCGGGCGGCGCACGCGGTGAACCAGGGCCAGGTGCCCGAGTCGGCCCCGCCCGGCACCGGCGACTTCTACTTCGTGGAGGCGAGCGAGCCCGAGCAGGTCATCACCGCGATCCGCCAGATGGTGACCGACCGCATCCCGAAGCGGTTCGGCCTCGACCCGTTCCGCGACGTGCAGGTGCTCAGCCCACAGGTGAAGACGGCGCTGGGCGTCGCGAGCCTGAACCGCGAGCTGCAGGCGGCGCTGAACCCGCCGAAACAGGGGCTCGCCGAGGTGAAGCGGTTCGACAACACCTTCCGCGTCGGCGACAAGGTGATGCAGATGAAGAACAACTACGACCGCGAGGTGTTCAACGGCGACATCGGCCGGGTGTCCGCGATCGACGCCGACGACCAGATCGTGCTCGCCGAGTTCGAGGGCCGCGACGTCGAGTACGACTTCAACGACCTCGACGAACTGCAACTCGCCTACGCGTGCTCGATCCACAAGTCGCAAGGCAGCGAGTACCCGGCGGTGGTGATCCCGGTCCACTACCAGCACTACACGATGCTCCAGCGGAACCTGATCTACACCGCCATCACCCGGGGCCGCAAGCTCGTCGCACTGGTCGGCAGCCGCAAGGCGCTGTGGAAGGCCGTCACCAGCGCCGAGACGAAGATGCGGTACTCGCTGCTGAAGTGGCGGCTGATGGCGTGAGGGGCGCGACGCGCCGTTGTAGCCGCGGATGCGGCGACCGATGGTAGCCAGGGGTGCGGCCCGTTTCGGGCAAACCCCTGGTCCCCGGCGCGACGCGGATCGCTTTCGGGTTCTGTCGCCCCTCCGGGGCTCCGATACGCGACGGTTCCCGGACCAGGGGTTGCGCTCGCGGACTCGCTCCACCCCTGGCTACCATCGGTCGCCCCTCCGGGGCTACAACACACCCCCTCGCTCGCGCTCAGGGTTCGCCACCAACCGCCCAGCACGCACGCCCCGCCGCGCCACCAATTCCCTACACCCCACCGCCGGCATCCGGTACACTGACCGAACCTGCCCCGTGTCCCCCGTCGTTCTCCCCGCTCGGAGCCATGCACATGCGGTCGCTGTTCCGGGGGCTCGCGCCCCTCGCCCTCCTCCTCGCGTCGTCGGCGGTCGCCGGCGCCCAGCCCAAGGGCGGCCCGCTCCCGCCCGAGGACGCGCTCAAGGCGCTCAAGGTCGCCGACGGGTTCCAGGTCGAGTTGTTCGCCGCCGAGCCGTTGCTCATCAACCCGACCAGCATCGACGTGGACCACAAGGGCCGCGTGTGGGTCGCCGAGGCCGTCAACTACCGCCGCAAGAACTTCGGCCGCCCGATCCTCCGCCCCGAGGGCGACCGCATCGTCGTGCTCATCGACGCGAAGGGCGAGGGCAAGGCGACCGAGTCGAAGACGTTCTACCAGGGCACCGAGATCTACGGCCCGCTCGGCGTGTGCGTCGCGCCCTACGCCGACGGCAAGGGGCAGCGGGTGTTCGTGTGCCAGTCGCCCGACATCCTCGTGTTCGAGGACAAGGACGGCGACCTGAAGGCCGACGGCCCGCCCAAGAAGTTCCTCACCGGCATCGGCGGGTTCGACCACGACCACGGCGTCCACGGCATCAACATCGGCCCGGACGGCAAGCTGTACTTCACCATCGGCGACAGCGGCGTGACCGGCCTACAGAGCGCCGACGGCAAGGGCAAGAAGTGGGTGAGCAACACGACCGACGTGCAGAAGGGGACCGTCTGGCGCGTGGACCAGGACGGCACCAACCTCGAACTCATCGCCCACAACTTCCGCAACAACTACGAGTGCTGCGTCGATTCGTTCGGCGAGGTGTGGCTCTCGGACAACGACGACGACGGCAACCAGCAGACCCGCATCTGCTTCGTGATGCCCGGCGGCAACTACGGCTACGGCCCCCGCGGCGCGGGTCAAACGCACTGGCACGAGGAACAACCCGGCATCGTCCACAAGACGCTGCGCACCGGCTTCGGCAGCCCGACCGGCATCACGTTCTACGAGGGCACGCTGTTCCCGAAGAAGTACCAGGGCTCGCTGCTGCACTGCGACGCCGGCCCCCGCGAACTGCGGTGGTTCCACCGCAAGCCCAAGGGTGCGGGCTACGAACTGGAGAAGGAAATCCTGCTGACGAGCAGCGACAACTGGTTCCGCGTGAGCGACGTGTGCGTCGCGCCGGACGGCAGCATCTTCGTCGCGGACTGGTACGACCGCGGCGTCGGCGGCCACGGCATGGGCGACCCGACCGACGGCCGCATCTACCGCATCACCCCGAAGGGCCACACCGGGTACAAGGTGCCCGAGGTGAAGCTGGATGATGCGAAGAGCGTGGTCGAGGCTCTCGGGTCGCCGAACCAGGCGACGCGAGCGCTCGGCCTCGCCGTGCTGGCGTCGAAGGCCAAACTCGCAGGCAAGCTTCCAGTCTTTAAGGACCTCAGCCCCGAAGCGAATGCCCGGCTCAGTTGGGCGTCGACGCGGGGGTTGAAGGAGGCGAACTCCGAGTGGATGGCGATCATCGGCGCCGATTTACTCCTGCGGGACGACCCGCAACTCCACGCCCTCTCTGTACGTCTTTTGCGTTCACTCGATGAGCCGGGAGGGGACAAGAAGGCGATCGCGGGTTCTGGCATCGAAAAACTTGGTGCCCCGGCCCGGCGAGAACTGCTCCTGTGGCTCCGTGACTGGCCCGCCGACGCGGCGACGCCGATCTTCTACACCCTCGCCAAGCAGTACGACGGGCAGGACATCTTCTACCGGGCGGCGCTGAACATTGCCTGTGGGACCGATCCGGCCCGGCGTGACGCCATCCTCGCGGACTTCGACAAACACTTCCCCGAGTGGGACGACAAGACCGCCGACCTCGTGTGGGAACTGCGGCCGAAGTCCGTCCTGCCGCGGCTCGGCAAGTTGCTCGGCGACGCCAAGCTCACTGCGACGCAGAAGGCGCGGGTGATCGACATCATCGCAGCCAACGACGACCCCGAGGCCGGCAAGTCGGTGCTCGAAGTGCTGAAGTCGGACGCCGCGCCCGAGGTGAAGGCCCGCGCCATCGAGAGCCTCAAGCAGTTCCTCCCGACCAAGTGGAAGCCGCTGCAAGGGGGCAAGGAACTCGCGTCGGTCATCGACGCTTTGCTGACTGACGCCAAGACGCAGGCCACCGGCCTGCAACTCGTCGCGGCGGTCGGCGGGGCGGAACGGGTCGCGGCCGTCGCAGCGATCGCAAGCGACGAGAAGGCGGCGCTCGACGTCCGCAAGGAGGCCGTTCGCACGCTCGGGAAGATCCCCGCGGCGGAGTCGGTCGCGGCGCTGGCGAAGGTCGGCACGCCCGAGAACCCGCTGTCGATCCCGGTGATCCAGGCGCTCGGCGATCTGCTCCCCAAGGGCCAGAAGCCGCCGGCGTTCTCGACGCAGGCGCTCGAGGCGCTCCAGAAGGGCGTCACCAGCGAGAAGGCGACGCCGGCGCTGAAGTCGGCGGCGCTGTCGGCGCTCGCCGGCAACCAGAGCGGCACGCAGTGGCTGCTCGAGGCGCACAAGAAGGGCGAACTGCCCAAGGACCTCGTCGCCGAGGCCGGCCGGCTGCTGCGGAACTCGCCGTTCCAGGGGCTCCGCAACCAGGCGCTGCTCGCGTTCCCGGCGGCCGGCAAGCTCGACCCGAAGAAGCTCCCGCCGATTTCCGAACTCGCCAAGCGGCCCGGCGACGTGGCCCGCGGCAAGGCCGTGTGGGCGGCCAGCGTCGGCGGCGCGGCCCAGTGCGGCAAGTGCCACATGGTCCGCGGGGTCGGCGGCCAGGTCGGCCCGGACCTGTCGATGATCGGCAAGAAGGGCAGCCGCGAGAACCTGTACGAGTCGATCCTGGTCCCGTCGAAGGCGATCGCCGACCAGTACATCCAGAGTTCGGTGACGACCAGCGCCGAGGTCACCATCTCCGGCCTGCTCGTCGCCGAAACCGCCGACAGCCTCACGCTCCGCGACGCCAACGGTAAGGACACCACGGTCGCCAAGAAGGACGTCGAGGGGCCGGTGCGGAAGCTCAAGGTGTCGATCATGCCCGACGACATCGTCGCCTCGCTGACCGAGGACGAACTGATCGACCTCGTCGCGTACATGGAGACGCTCAAGACCGCCTCCTACACGCCGGACACGTTCCACGTCATCGGGCCGTTCCCGAGCGAGAACATGGACGCGGCGCTCGACGCGGCGCACGGCCCCGAGAAGGGCGAGTTCAACGCGAACGCGACCTACACCTGGAAGGGAGTCACCGCCGTCGGCTGGAAGACGATCCGCCCGGACGGGAAGGGGTACTTCGACCTCGCCGCGCACCACGGCCCGAAGGCCGCGAACTCGGCGTCGTACATGTACGCCGAGTTCGACTCGCCCGCGGAGCAGGCCGGCGAGGTGCTCCTCGGGCCGGACGACGGCGCGAAGCTGTGGGTGAACGGCAAGGAGGTGTTCACCACCCGCGACACGAAGGCCGCCGCGCCCGAGACGCACAAGGTGCCGGTGGCGCTCGTGAAGGGGAAGAACACGGTGCTGCTGAAGGTCGCCAACGGGGACAACCCGCACGGGTTCTTCTTCAGCCTCACCAGCGCCGAGGAGTTGAAGCCGGTCGCGAAGAAGTGAGTGGTGCGTCCCAGGCCCCGCCGGCGCGCCGGCGGGGCCTGGGACAGTCCCTACAACCGGACCACCGAGCGGCCCGAGTGGGCCGCTCCCCATTTGACCGCGCGCCGGCGGGGTATATAATCCCGGTAAGTTGGTCGGGCCACCTCTCACCGACCAACACCAGGGGGATCTGCCACATGCCCCACCCAGGTAAGCGCCCGACGCCACCTTCGTCGGAGACCGCCTTCCCGCCCGGCTCGGTCATCGCCTTCCTGGCGGACCGGAGCCAGCTCGACTTCGAGGTCGAGTTCTACGGGAAGGTGATATCCGGTGCGCCGGACTTCGCCGAAGTCCTCCGGGTCCAGGCCAGCAACCTGACCACCAAGGGCCGCCTCCAGGACGGCCTCGCCATCGACCGCCAGCTCGTCGCCACCCGCCCCGCCGACCCCACCGCCCACTACAACCTCGCGTGCCGCTACGCCCTCCTGAAGCAACCCGATCACGCGATCGGCTCGCTGCGGAAGGCCGTCGAACTCGGGTACCGCGACTTCAGCTTCATGGAAGAAGACCACGACCTCGACTCGATCCGCAAGGACCCCCGCTTCCGGCAGCTCGTGAAAGAGTACCGGACGCAGAAGAAGTGATTCTGGCGAGCGGGGGACGTGAGTCCCCCGGTGAACCGCGATTCTCTCACACCGGGGGACTCACGTCCCCCGCTCGCCAAAACCCCTGCGAATTAAGTCAGACGCTCGCCCCCGGAGTATGATCCCCTCCGCGGGTTCTGTTTGTATCCCCCTCTCCGTGTCTCCCACACTCCCCCTCTGCCATCCATGCACCCCTTCACCGCCCCCCACAGTGAACCGGCACGCGCCGCGTTCGCCCAGAAGCCCCGCGGGCTGATCGACAAGGTGACGACCGTGGCGGACGCCGTCCGCCGGTTCGTCCGCGACGGCGACTACTTCGCCACCGGCGGGTTCGGCACCAACCGCATCCCGACCGCCGTGTGCCACGAGATCGTGCGGCAGCGCCGCCAGCACCTCGGGTTCAGCGGGCACACCGCCACCCACGACTTCCAGGTGCTGTGCGCCGGGAACCTCACCGGCCGCGGGCAGACCCTCGACCGCGTGGACGCGGCGTACGTCGTCGGGATCGAGGCCCGCGGGCTGTCGCCGCACGCGCGGCGGGTGATGGAGTCGGGCGCGGTGCGGTGCGCCGAGTGGTCGAACTACACGCTCGCGCTGCGGTACACGGCCGCGGCGATGGGCGTGCCGTTCCTCCCGGCCCACAGCACGCTCGGCACCGAGACGCTCACCCACAGCGCCGCCAGGGTCATCGAGTGCCCGTTCACCGGCGAGAAGCTGGCCGCGGTGCCGGCGCTGTACCCGGACGTCGCCGCGATCCACGTCCACGAGGCCGACCGCTACGGGAACTGCCGGTTCACCGGCACCTCGGTCGCCGACTTCGACCTCGCCCGCGCCGCGAAGCGGCTCATCGTCACCTGCGAGCGCCTGGTGCCGCACGACGAGATGCGCCGGAACCCGCACCTGACGCAGATCCCGTTCCTGTGCGTGGACGCGGTGTGCGAGGTGCCGTTCGGGAGCTACCCGGGGAACATGCCCGGGGAGTACTTCTCCGACGAGGACCACCTGCGGCTGTGGCTCGAGGTCGAGCGCGACCCGGCCGCGTTCGGGCAGTTCCTCGACGACCACATCTTCGGCGTGACGGACTTCGCCGAGTACCTCGACCACTGCGGCGGCCTGCCGCGGTTGCAGCACCTCCGCCACCGGGAACTGCTGCTGCACCTGGGGAAGTAAGCGAGCAAGTTCCCGTCGGGCCGCAACGCGTCTCTTGTCTTTCGCGCCACGGGACGCGCCGTCTCCGGGGCGCACGAAAAACGCCGCCCGTGGGGGCGGCGGTTGAGCACACGTCGTTTGCCGGCCGGTCAGCGGCCGCTGCGGGTCAGCCGGCGCTGCACCTGGCTGACCAGGAGCGGCGACGCCTTGAGCATCCCGATGAGCCGCTGCTCGACCATCTGCGAAGGGCTCAACCTGGCCCGGCCGTCGGCCACCAGAGTTTCCTCTTCTTCTCGCGTCGTAGGGGCCTCAGTGCCGGTCTGATAGCGGTCGAAGCTAGGCATGTCGTTGTTCACGGTGTCCCTCAGGGTGTTGTCGAGAGAGGCACTGTTCATGTATGCAGACTGCGCGCCAATCCCAAGTTCCACTTCTGTACGGGCCGGCCGCGCGGCGCAAGTGGCACGACCGGGCCGGGTTTAGCGCCCGAGCAGAATCCGTACAGTTCGCTCAACCCCGTCGTCGCGCAGCGGAATTTCCTTGTCGGGAAGTTGGCTGCCATCGAGCCACACTTCCGAAACTCCCGACTCCGCGTGCTGCGGGTTCTCGACCCGGCAGCGGTACAGCGTGTTGCCGAAGCGGTAGTCCACCTCGAACCCGTCCCAGTCCGCCGGGACGCGCGGGTCGAACGCGAGCCGGTCGCCCCGCTTCGTGAACCCGAGCAGCGTTTCGACCGCCGCCCGGTACAGCCACGCGGCCGAGCCCGTGTACCACGTCCACCCGCCGCGGCCGACGTGCGGGGGCACGCCGTACACGTCGGCCGCGACCACGTACGGCTCGACCTTGTACTTCGCGACGGCTGCGGGGGTGGCGGTGTGCGAGAGCGGCGAGAGCACCGCCCACAGGGCGTGCGCGTCGCCGCCGCGGCCGAGCCCGGCGAGCGCCTGCACGAGCCAGATCGCCGCGTGCGTGTACTGGCCGCCGTTCTCGCGGATGCCCGGGAGGTAGCCCTTGATGTACCCGGGGTTCAGCGCGCCCTTGTCGAACGGCGGGTCGAACAGCCGCACCAGGCGGGACTCGCGGTCCACGAGGTGCGACACGGCCGCGTCAACGGCCCGGGTCGTGCGCTCCGGGTCGCCGCCGCCCGAGAGGACGGCCCACGTCTGCGGCAGCGAGTCGATGCGGCACTCGTCGTTGGCGTGCGAGCCGAGCGGGGTGCCGTCGTCGAACCACGCGCGCAGGTACCACCCGCCGTCCCAGGCGTGCGCCTCGACCGCGGCCCGCAGTTCCTCCGCCTCCGCCAAGAGCTGCTTCGCGATCTCGGCGTCCCCACGCGCCGCGGCGACCGCCGCGAACTCGGTGCGAACGAGCACCTGGAACCACGCGACCCACACGCTCTCGCCGACGCCCCCCGCGCCGACGAGGTTCATGCCGTCGTTCCAGTCCCCGCACCCCATGAGCGGCAGGCCGTGCGGCCCGAGCTTCCACCCGTGCGACAGCGCCCGGAGGCAGTGCCGGTACAGTGTCACCGACTCGTCCGACACGTCGGGCAGGAAGTACTCCTCCTGCTCGTGCTCCTTCAGGGCGCGGCCGCGGAGGAACGGCACCTCCTCGTCCAGGACGGCGGCGTCGCCGGTGACCCGGACGTAGTGGCTCACCGCGTGGGCGAGCCACAGGAAGTCGTCCGAGAACCGGGTGCGGACCCCGCGGCCCGACGGCGGGTGCCACCAGTGCTGCACGTCGCCCTCGGGGAACTGGCGGCCCGCGGCGCGGAGGACGTGCGCCCGGGCCTCGGCGGGCTCGGCGTACACGAGCGCCATCACGTCCTGCAACTGGTCGCGGAACCCGAACGCGCCGCCCGACTGGTAGAACGCGGACCGGCCCCACAGCCGGCACGCGAGCACCTGGTACGGGAGCCACCGGTTCGCGAGCACGTCGAACCCGGGGTCCGGGGTCCGCACGGTCACGGTCGAGAGCCGCCGGTCCCACGCCCGGGTCACCTCCTCGAGCGCGGCGGCGGCGGCCCGCGGGTCGCGGTACAGCTTCGCGAGGCGGGTCGCCTCGTGGGCGGAGACCGCCTGCCCGATGACGAACACGACCTCGGCGACCGCGCCGGGCGCGACCTCGAACCGGCCGGTGAGCGCGGCGCACGGGTCCAGGCCGGGGCCGACGTGGTCGCTCAGCCCCACGCGCCTCAGGGCCGCCGGGTGCGCGGCCGAGCGGTTGCGGCCCAGGAACTCGGCGCGGCTGCCCGTGAGGGTGCGGGGCCGGAGGCTCGTGTCGGCGAACGCGACCGCCGGGCCGAAGTCGCTGAACGCGCACCGGGCGAGCACCGCGCCGGAGTCCGGGTCGATCTCGGTGACGACGTACGGGGCCGTCTGCTCGCGGGTGGTGCCGAGCACCCACTCGGCGAAGTACGCGGCCGAGAGCCGCCGCGGGCGGGCCGAGCGGTTCGTCACCCGGAGCCGCAGCACCTTGACCGGGTCGCCCACCGGGACGAACGCGGTCAGGTCCGTGGCGAGGCCGTCGCGCTCGGCGAGGTACGTGGTGTACCCGGCCCCGTGCCGGGTGACCGTCGGCCCGCCGGCCGGCCGCGGGGTCGGGGTCCAGAACTGGCCCGTCTCCTCGTCGCGGACGTACACGACTTCGGCGGGCGGGTCGGTCACCGGGTCGTTGCTCCACGGGGTGAGCCGGTTCGCCTGGCTGTTCCCGGCCCAGGTGTACCCGAGCCCCGCGTCGGTCGCCAGGAACCCGACGCTCGGGTTCGCGACCACGTTGGCCCACGGGGCCGGCGGGACGCCGGTGACGACGTACTCGCGGCCGTCGGCCGAGAACCCGCCGGTGCCGTTGAAGAACTGCAGCCCGGCCACCTTCGGCTGGTCCGGGATCTCGGGCTCGCCGGGGCGGGTGGGCACGAGGTCGGCCGGGAGCCGGCGGTTCCGGGCGACCGCGTCGGTCTGGTCCGCGAGCGTCCCCTGGTCGCCGTACAGCACCACCCGCGCGGCCGCGAGCAGCAGCGTGCGGTCGTCGTCCCCGGGCTGCACCTTGCGGACGAACACGCCGCCGGGCTTGTCGATCACGTCGCGGCTGTCGCTGGCCCGGGCCAGCGCGGCGAGGTCCTGGTAAAGCTCCTCGCGGTACGTCGCCGGGCGGTCGGCGAGCAGCACCAGGTCGACCGGGAACCCGCGGCCCCGCCAGAAGGCGTGCGCCTTGAGCGCCTGCCGGGCGAGCGGCATCCCGTCCCCGTCGGCGACGCACGCGACCACGATCGGCAGGTCGCCCGAGATGCCGAACTTCCACAGCCCCGGTTGCCCGCTGCGGTTGTCGCGCACGGCCTGGAGCGCCCGCAGGGCCGGGGGCGGGAACAGGACGTGCCCGACGAGCCGCTGGTACACGTGCGACTCCGCGGCGGTCACGCCGAGGTGCCGCAACTCGACGCGGCTGTGCGCCCACGCGAGGTCGAACGCCCGCTCCGCGGCCCCCAGCGAGTGGTAGTGGCCGGCGAGCGCGAGCGCGGCGTCGCGGCTCTCGGCCACGGCCGTGACGAACGCGAGCGTCACGGTGCCCCCCGGCTCGATCCGCACCGTCTTCCGCAGCGCGAGGACCGGGTCGAGGACCGGGCCGACGGTGCACGACAGCCGCCGGGCCAGCCCCTCGGGGTCGGCCGCGGACCGCCGCCGCCCGAGGAACTTCGCGCGGTCCGTCTCGTACTCGGTCACCCGGCCCGCCGCGTCCTCCGCGGCCACGAGGTGGACGGCGAACACCGGCTGCTGGGTCGCGGCCCGCGGCCGCCGCCGGCACACGAGCGCGTCGTACTGCGGGAGCCACTCGGTCTCGAGGAACAGCTTCCCGAACGCCGGGTGCGCGAGGTCGGCCCGCGGGTCGTTCAGCACCACCTCGGCGTAGCTCGTGACCTCGACCGCGTGGGGCCGCGTGTCGTGGTTCGCGAGCGTGAGCCGCCGGACCTCGGCGTCCTGGTCCGGGGCGACCACGACCTCGAGCCGCGACTCGACGGCCCCGTCGCGGCGGCGGAACTCGGCCTTGTCGGCGGAGAACACGACCTCGAAGTCGTCGGCGGCCGCGCCGAGGGGCTGGTGCCCGACCGACCACTGCTTGCCGGTCGCGGGGTCGCGGAGGTACACGAACGTGCCGTGCGGGTCCCGGGTCGGGTCGGTCCGCCACCGGGTCACCGCGAGCCCGCGGCACGTGCTGAACCCGCCCCCGGCGTTCGTGAGCATCACCGTGTAGTTGCCGTTCGACAGCAGGTGCGCCCGCGGGGCCGGGGTGTCCGCGGTCGTGAGCCGCCGGCTCACGTCGGCCGCGGCCCCGCTCGGGGCCGCAGACTCGGTCTCCACCTCGGTCGGGCGGACCTCCGGCGCGTCGAGCGGCACCCGCTCCTGGAGCAGCAGCTCCACGGCGCGGACCGCGGGCTCGGCGTGGAGCCGGGCGCAGTGGACGTCGCGCATCAGCCGGTTGGTGATGGCGCACAGGCCCATGCCCTGGTGGTGCGCCATGTACGACTGCACGACGCGGCACCGCTCGCCGCGGGCGAGCCGGTCCGGGGTGAAGTCGATCGCCTCGAAGAACCCGTACGCGCCCTCGCCGCCGACGGCCCGCAGCGCCGCGAAGTTCGCCACGGCCGCGGGCGCGTCCACCATCGTCGCGAGCAGCGAAGCGTACGGCGCGACGACCAGGTCCTTCCCGAGCCCGCGCTTGAGGCCCAGGCCCGGCACGCCGAACGACTGGTACTGGTAGTCGCCCTCGGCGCTGAGCACCGCGAACCCGGACTCCGAGATGCCCCACGGCACCCGCGTCTCCCGGCCGTACTGCACCTGCCGCCGCACGGTCGCCTTGTGCGCGACGTCGAGCATCGTGCCGGGGGCCGGGGCGAGCACGAGCCGCGGCATCAGGTACTCGAACATCGTCCCGCCCCAGGAGATCAGGCCCGGGAGCCCGGCCGCGGGGGTGACGAGCCGCCCGAGCTGGAACCAGTGCTTGCGGGGCACGACGCCGCGGGCCACGGCCAGGAAGCTCGTGAGCGCCGCCTCGGACGCGAGCAGGTCGTAGTGCGCCGAGTCGAGCCGCTCCAGGGCCACGTTGTACCCGATGCTGAACAGGTGCCGCGACTCGTTGTAGAGGAACCGGAAGTCCATCGCGTCGGCGAACGCCTCGGCCCGGCACGCGAGCGCGTGCAGCCCCCGCTCGAGGTCGGCGGCCGCCGAGCGGTCGAGCGCCGCGGCCAGGGGCTCGGCCGCGGGGTCGGTCGCGAGCGCCGCGCGCAGAACCGGGAGCCGCTCGGCCCACCGCCGCACGCTCGCCGGGGCGTTGAGTTCGGCGAGCGCCTCGGCCTGCCGGCTCCCGGGCGCGAACGCCCGCAGCGCCGGGAGCCACGGGCACACGGCGGCGAGTTCCTGGCGGAGCGCCCGCACCTGGTCGCCGAACGCCCGGACCCAGAACGCTTCGTCGCCGGCCGGCACCGGGAGCTGCCGCGCGAGCTTCTCGGCCGCCTCGAGCCAGTCGGCCCAGCCCAGCAGGTCGGCCGGCGCGGCCGCGAGGTGCCGCTGCACCGCCCCGGTCGCCCCGGGGGGCAGCGCCTCGGCCGCGAGCTTCACCGCGTCGGCCAGGCCGGCCGCGGCGCTCGGCGACGGGACCGGCTCGTCCACCTTGCCGCACAGCCCGTTCTTCACCGCGAGCAGGCACCCGAGGAGGTTCCCGCTGTCCACGGTCGAAACGTAGTCGGGCGGCAGCGGCCGCAGCGTGGTCGTCTCGTACCAGTTCAGGAAGTGGCCCCTGAACCGGTGCATCCGGTCGAACGTGTCGAGCGTGCGGCCGAGCCGCGCCACGAGGTCCGGCAGCGACACGTAGCCGAGGTCGTGGGCCGACAGGGTCGAGAGCAGGAGCAGCCCCTTGTTCGTCGGGGAGGTGCGGTGCGCGACGACGCCCCTCGGGTTCTCCTGGTAGTTGTCGGGCGGGAGCCAGTTGTCCTCGGCGGTCACGAACGTCTCGAAGAACCGCCACGTCTTGCGGGCGGTGCGGCGGAGTTCGGCCCGCTGGGCCTCGGTCAGCGGCGGCTCGGTGTCCCGGAGCGGCAGGCTGACGAACCACGCGACGACCGGCGACACGAGCCACGCAACGAGCCACGGCGCGGCGGCCGGCAGCGCGTCCGGGTGCGCCCACGCGACCAGCGCCGCGAGGCCGCCGGCGGTCGCGACCGCCCACCACATCGAGCGCACGAACTGCGCGAGCCCGGTGCCGAGCCGGGCCTCGGCGGCCGCGGCCGTCTCCCACTCCAGCATCCGGCGGCGCGACACGAACACGCGGTACAGCGTGCGGCCGATCGCGTCGAGCGCGAGCGCCGCCTGGTTCGGCAGGAACACGGCCCCGAGCGCCACCTGCCCGACGGTCGCGGGGAGGCTCTCGGCCGCGCCCCGGATCACCGCCCCGGGCGTGCGGCCGAACACGATGGCGAGGGACTGGTTCACCAGTTGCAGCGCGAGCGGCACGGCCAGCACGCCGAGGGCGAAGAGCGACCACGCCCATGCCGGGCCGGGCAGCACGGTCCACCCGAGCGCGAGCAGCAGCACGAGCGCCGCGGGAACGAGGCTGCGGCGGAGGTTGTCGGCCACCTTCCACCGGCCCAGGGGCGCGATGGGGTTCGGCCGCGGGCCGGTCGGCGTCGGCACCGTGCGGCCGAGCCACGGGAGCAGCTGCCAGTCGCCGCGGACCCACCGGTGCTCGCGCTTCGCGTAGGCGTGGTACTTCGCCGGGAAGTCGTCGAACACCTCCACGTCGGTGACGAGCCCGCACCGCGCGAAGTTCGACTCGATCAGGTCGTGGCTCAGGACGCTGTTCTCGGGGAACGCGGCGCCGGCGGTCGCGTGGAAGGCGTCGACGTCGTACAGCCCCTTGCCGGTGAACGTGCCCCACCCGAACAGGTCCTGGTACACGTCGGACGACGCGCTGGAGTACGGGTCGATGCCCGCGGACCCGGCGAACGTGCGGGCGAACCGCGACCGCAGCCCGGTCTTGTACAGGAAGCTCACCCGCGGCTGGAGCACGCCGTACCCGGCCACGACCCGCCGGCCGTCGGCCGACAGAACGGGGCGGTTCAGCGGGTGCGCCAGCGTCGCCACCATGCGGCGGGCCGAGTCCCGCGGCAGCACCGTGTCGGCGTCGAGGGTCAGCACGAACTTCGCCTCGAGCGCGGCCGCGTCGCCGGTCCGCACGGCGTAGCTCGTGTCGGTCGCGCCACGGAGCAGCCGGTTGAACTCCTCGAGCTTGCCGCGCTTCCGCTCCCACCCCATCCACGCGCCCTCGGCCGCGTTGAACTGCCGCTTGCGGTGGAACAGGAAGAACAGCCCCTGGCCGTCGGCCGCGTGCCGGTCGTTGAGCTTGCGGATGCCGGCGACCGCGGCCGCGACGAGCGCGTCGTCGCTGGGGGTGGTCTCGGTCGGTGCGTCGGCCCAGTCGGTGAGCAGCGCGAACCGGAGCCGCGGGTCCGGGTTGGCGAGGTAGTGCAGCTCCAGTCGCTCGCACAGCGCCGCGGCGCTCTCGGGCCGGGTGAGCATCCCCGGGATGACGACGGCGGTGGCGAACTCGGCCGGGATGCCGGCCCCGAAGTCGAGCTTGGGCAGCACCCGCGGGGGCAGCACGCGGCACACGACCGCGTTCACCACGGCGACCGCCGCCTCGGTCGCCGGGAGCAGCACCGCCAGCCCCACGAGCGCGAGCAGCCACCCGGGCGCGCCGGCGGCCGCGGCGACCGCGACGACCAGCGCGGTGACCAGCGCGGTGACCAGCGCGGTGCCGCCGAAGTACGCGGTGTGCGGGCGGGCGGTCAGCAGCCCGCGCCACCGGAGGCGGAACGGGAACCGGCACCCCAGCTCGCGGGCGAACGGCTCGCGGCCCTCGGCGACGAGGTGGAACCCGACGTGCCGCTCGCGGGGCGTCGCGCCCCGGGCGGCCCGCGCCAGCGCGAGCCGGGCGACGTCGGTCTCGTCCCGCCCGGCGGCCTTGGCGATCTCCTCGACGGCCTGGCGGTACCGGTTCCGGGTCACGAGTTCCTGCCGCGGGTACGCGCCGGTCGGGTCGGTCCGCAGGGCCGCCTCGACGAGGCTCGCGCGCTCGAAGAACTCGTTCCAGTCGATCGCGTGGAGGAGCCGCAGGCTCATGACGCAGTGGCCGACGGAGACCTGGTTCGCGGCCTGCCGGCGGTGCTCGCGGCGGAGCACCTCGGTGAGGTCGCCGGCCACGTCCCAGACGACCGGCGGGCTCTCGCCCAGGTCGCGGACCGCCTGGTGCCAGCTCACGAGGAACGCGTCGGTCGGGTCGCTCGGGAGCGGCGGGACGGACCCGGTCGCGGCCCGGTGGACCCACGCCAGGGCGCGCTCGCGCTCGCTCCGCGTGTCGAGCATCTGGGCCGCGAGCCGCCGCAGGTTCTCGAGCAGCGCGAGCCGGAGCATCGTGGGCACCGCCCACAGCTCGCCCGAGGTCAGCGGCCGCACCTCCTGGTACGCCCTCACGAACCGCAGGACGAGGTTCTCGTCGAGGTGGCTGTCGGTGTGGGCCACGAGGGCGACGGCGATCTCGTACACCCGCGGGAGCCCGGCCCACGGGCCGCCCTCGACCACGGGCAGCTCGTCCGAGTACCCGCGGGGCAGGTCGGTCCGCGCCTGCCGCAGCACCTCTTCGATCACGAAGAAGTTGTCGAGCAGCCACTCGGCGTCCGGCATGAGCGGTTCGACCTGGGCCGCGGCGGCGGCCGCGTCGCGGGCCCTGCGGAGCACGGCGCCGTTGTCGCGCAGGCGGCGGAGGAGCGCGTGGGAACCCGGCTTCACGCGCGCGGCGGTGCCGGACGCCATGGCGCGCGCGAGTTCCGCGAGGAGGTCGGCCCCGATCAACTCGGAGCGAAGTGGGTTGCTGGTCGAGTGTTGGGGAGGGACCGCGGGGAGAGTCGTTCCGGGTATCAGTTCCATTACGTCGTGCCTGCTCCGCGGGAGGTGAAACGCCGCGCCTGGTACAGTGGTGCAAACCTGGTGCCGGGCGTCGGGAGAACGGGAACCGAAGGCACCCAGGTGCCCCACGGTTCGCACCCAGGGTTATACGGTCTGTCGTCCCTCCGGGACCCGAGGTCCCTTGGCACCGCACTTGCCCCACATGGTGCGACGAACCGTCCCCTCGTCGCGAGGCACCCCAATGAACACCGCCACCAGCTCGATCTGGACGACCGCCGAGGCGGCCCGGTCCGCCACCCCGCTCGAACACAACCCGGCCTGCGACGTGTGCGTCGTGGGCGGCGGCATCGCCGGCCTGACGACCGCGTACCTGCTCCTGAAGGAGGGGAAGCGGGTCATCGTCCTCGACGCCAAGCCGGCCGTCGCGTCGGGCGAGACCGAGCACACCACGGCCCACCTCGCGTGGTACCTCGACGACACGTTCGGGCACCTCGCGTCGGTCCGCGGCGACGACGTGGCGAGGGCCGCGGCCGCCAGCCACCGCGGGGCCATCGACCTCATCGAGCAGATCGTCCGCGACGAGCAGATCGACTGCGACTTCCAGCGGGTGGGCGGCACGCTGTTTCCCGGGGCCGACGGGCCGAAGGCGCTCGACGACGAGGAGCAGGTGCTGAAGCGGCTCGGGCTGGAGTTCGAGCGCACGCGGGTCACGTTCCCCGGCGGCCAGGCCGTCGACGCGCTGCGGTTCCCCGGGCACGGCCGGTTCCACCCGATCAAGTACCTCGCGAAGCTGACGGCGGCGATCCGCGACCGCGGGGGCGTGATCCACACGAACACGGTCGTCGAGAAGGTCCGCGGCGGCGACCCGTGCAAGGTGACCACGACGCACGGGCACGCGGTCTCGGCCGCCGCGGTCGTGGTCGCCACGAACAACCCGTTCGAGGCCGGCACGCCGATGCACAACAAGGTCGCCGCGTACAACACCTACGCGGTCGCGGTCGAGATCCCCAAGGGCTCGTACCCCGGGGGGCTGCTGTGGGACACCGAGGACCCGTACCACTACGTCCGGGTCCAGCCCGGCGACGCCCACGACCACCTGATCGTCGGCGGCGAGGACCACAAGACCGGCCAGGCCCACGACCAGCCGCAGCGGTGGGACCGCCTGCTCGCGTGGACGAAGGAGCGGTTCCCGCAGGCCGGGGCGGTGCGGCACCACTGGTCGGGCCAGGTGTTCGAGACGCCCGACGGGCTGGGGTTCATCGGGCTCGCGCCGTGGAACGGGCCGAACGTGTTCATGGTCACCGGCGACTCGGGGATGGGGATGACGCACGGCACGCTCGCCGGGCGGCTCCTGACCGACCTCGTGCAGGGGCGGCCGAACGAGCTGGCGGCGGTGTACTCGCCGTCGCGGCTCGTGCCCGGCGCGATCAAGACGCTGCTGGGCGAGAACCTGAACATGGCGGCGCAGTACACGGACTGGCTCACGGGCGGCGACGTGAAGCGGGCCGAGGACATCCCGCCGGGGCACGGGGCGGTCGTCCGCACCGGGCTGACCAAGCTCGCGGTGTACAAGGACGAGAAGGGCGCGCTGACCACGCTCTCGGCGGTGTGCCCGCACATGGGGTGCATCGTCCGGTGGAACCCGGGCGAGGCGACCTGGGACTGCCCGTGCCACGGGTCGCGGTTCCAGGCCGACGGCACCTGCGTCCACGGCCCGGCCACGTTCGACATGAAGCCCGCCGAGGCCAAGGAGTGACCGGCGACGCGGGCGCGGTCCGGCACGGCCCGCACATCCGGTCGGGATCGCCTCCCCGCTACGACCGCGCGCCGGCACAGCCGCGCCAGCCGGTGCCGCCCCGCATTCGCACAACCGCGCCCGAGTCGCCCGCCGATGCAAGACCGCCACAACCGACGCGGGCCGCGGCACGGACGCCGGCGACCCGCCGCCTCCCCAAACGGTCACCACGGATGGGAACCATGCGTTTGAAGCGCACGCTCCTCGCGTCCCTCGGGTCGCTCCTGACCGGCACCGGCCTGGCCCTCGCGGACGACGTTCCGGCGCCGCTCCCGGCGGCCGCGGCCGCAGAGGTGGCGCCGGCCGCGCAACCGGCGCCACCCGCACCGCCCCCGGCCCCGTGCCTGCCGCTGGCGGGCGAGTGCGACCGCGGCATCCGGATGTGGGGGACGGCCGAGTACCTCGCGTGGTGGATGAAGGACGCGCCGTCGCCGGTCCCGCTCGTCACCGCCGGGCCGACCGTGCCGAACCTCGCGCCGGTCCTCGGGGCGCCCGGGACCCGTGTGGTGCTGGGCAGCGGCGGGGTCGCGCTCGACACGTTCTCCGGCGGCCGGTTCGCCATCGGCGGCTGGCTGAACCGCGACGCCGCCTTCGGCGCCGAGGCGGTGTACCTGTTCCTCGGTGACCGCTCGGTCGGCCGGAGCGTGTCGTCGACCGCCGCGCCGGGCTCGGCGTTCCTCGCGGTGCCGTTCGTCAACGCCCAGACCGGCCTGGAGAGCTCGACCCGGCTGGCCGCCCCCGGCGAGTTCGCGGGCCTCGGCCGGCTGTCGGTCTCCAGCGGGCTCCAGAACGGCGAACTCAACGGCGTCTGGAACCTCTCCCGCGGCCCCGAGTGGACGGTGAACCTGGTCGGCGGGTTCCGCTACCTGAACCTGCACGAGCGCTGGACGTTCGAGACCAGCAGCCCGGCGGTGGTCGGCCCGGCCGACGTGTTCACGACGCGGGACAGCTTCGCCGCGGAGAACGACTTCTACGGCGGCCAGCTCGGGCTCCGGGTCGAGCGCCAGTCGGGCCGGTGGTTCGTGAACGCGACCACGAAGGTCGCGCTGGGGAACATGCACCGGCAGGTGACCGCGTCCGGCGAGCTGGTGACGAACGACTTCAGCGGGTTCACCGTCCCGCAGGTGTTCCCGGGCGGGTACTTCACGCAGCCGACGAACCTCGGCAGCCCGGCGAACGACCGGTTCTCGGTGGTCGCGGACGTGTCGGCGAGCGTCGGGTACCAGCTCACGCGGGCGGCCCGCGTGTTCGCGGGGTACTCGTTCCTGTACGCCAGCGCGGTGGCCCGGCCCGGGGACCAGGTGGACCGGCGGATCAACCCGTCGCAGGCCGCGGCGATCGTCGGCGTGCCGGCCGGCCTCGTCGGCCCGGCCGCGCCGGTGCCGCAGCTCCGCAGCAGCGACTTCTGGGCGCACGGGCTGAACGTCGGGCTCGACCTCCGGTACTGACGGCCGTAAGCCGCCGCGCGTTCGCCGTGTATAACCACCTACCGCCGCCGCGGGCGGCCACCACACGGGAGCGCGCGATGGAACACCGCCCACTCGGCCGATCGGGGTTCAAGGTGCCGGTGCTGAGCCTCGGCACCGGCACGTTCGGCGGCGGCAACGAGTTCTTCAAGGCGTGGGGCGACACCGACGCGAAGGGGGCGGCGCACCTCGTCGACGTCTGCCTCGACGCCGGCCTGACACTGTTCGACTCGGCCGACATCTACTCCGGCGGGCTCGCCGAGGAGGTGCTCGGGGCCGCGATCAAGGGCCGCCGGGACAAGGTCCTGATCTCGACCAAGGCGACGTTCCGGTTCGGCGACGGCCCGAACAACGTCGGCTCGTCGCGGTTCCACCTCACCCGTTCCGTCGAGGCCGCCCTCAAGCGGCTCGGCACCGACTACATCGACCTGTTCCAGCTCCACGGGTTCGACGCCGCGACGCCGGTCGAGGAGGCGGTCTCGACGCTCGACGGGCTCGTGAAGGCGGGAAAGATCAGGTACGTCGGGTGCTCGAACTTCTCGGGCTGGCACCTGATGAAGTCGCTGGCGGCCGCGGACCGGTACGGGTGGACCCGGTACGTCGCGCACCAGGCGTACTACTCGCTCGTGGGCCGCGACTACGAGTGGGAGCTGATGCCGCTCGGGCTCGACCAGGGGGTCGGGTGCGTGGTGTGGAGCCCGCTCGGGTGGGGCCGGCTCACGGGCAAGCTCCGCCGCGGGCAGCCGCTGCCGAAGACCAGCCGGCTCAACAGCCAGGTGAGCAACGAGAAGGGGCCGCCGGTCGCCGACGAGTACGTGTTCCGGGTGGTGGACGCGCTGGACGCGGTCGCGGCCGAGACCGGCAGGACGCTCCCGCAGGTCGCGCTGAACTGGCTGCTCGGGCGGCCCACGGTCGCCACGGTCGTCATCGGGGCGCGGGACGAGCAACAACTCCGGGACAACCTCGGGGCCGTCGGCTGGTCGCTGACCCCCGCGCAGGTGGCCCGGCTCGACGAGGCGAGTGCCGTCACGCTGGCCTACCCGTACTGGCACCAGCGGGGTTTCGCCGAGCGCAACCCGCCCCCGGTGTGACCGCGAACCGGATCGCGCACCTTTTCACCCTTGAAACCTTCCGGCCGGCCGCCATAATTCCTGTGTTGCCCAGGTGGCGGAATGGCAGACGCACCAGCTTGAGGGGCTGGCGGGAGCAATCCCGTGGAGGTTCAAGTCCTCTCCTGGGCACTACACGGAGCCGAGACGACCCACCGCGGTCGCCTCGGCTTTTCCGTTTCACGTCCCATCCGCACCCGGGCGCACCAATGACCGACGCCGCGAAGCAGCTCCTCGAACTCCTCTCCGAGCGGTCCTTCAAGCGGGGCCAGTTCACCCTCGCGTCCGGCGCGACCAGCAACTACTACATTGACGGCCGCATGAGCGAGGTCCACTCGAAGGGGGCGTTCCTCATCGGGCAGGTGCTGTACGAGGCGACGAAGGACCTGGCGTTCGACGCGATCGGCGGCATGGCCGTCGGGGCGGTCCCGCTCACGACCGCGGCGGTGATGCACTACCACCTGAACGGCCGCGCGGTCGAGGGGTTCTGGGTCCGCGACAAGCAGAAGGCGCACGGCACCGGCAAGCTCGTCGAGGGGGCGGTGAAGGCCGGGGACCGGGTGGTCGTGGTGGACGACGTCATCACGTCCGGCGGGTCGTCCGTAAAGGCGATCGACGCGGTGAAGGAGATGGGCTGTCAGGTCGTGCAGGTGCTGTCGCTCGTGGACCGCCTCCAGGGCGCGGCGAAGCTGTTCCGCGAGCTGGGCGTCCCGTACCGCTCGGTCCTCACCATCCGCGACTTCGGGATCGACGTACCGGACCAGGGGTGAGCGAGAGCGCGCCGGTCCCGGGGGCGGGAGGGTGCGCCCGGGACCGGTCAGACCGCTACCGGCGAGTCGACCCGGCCGCTGCGCCGGGCCGCCAGCGGGTGGTGCGACAGCGCGGTGTGCGTGTCCAGACCGATCACCTTGAGCCGCTTACCGGTGGCCGCCAGGTCCCGCTCCAGTTGGTGCAACTTCTCCATCGTGCTGTGGTCCACGAGCTTCGTCTCGGACAGGTCGAGGACGACCTCGGTGCGGCCGGCGGCGTGCTTGAGGATCGACGCCTTCAGGCCCAGCCAGTTCGCGAACAGGGCCGCCTTCCGGACCTTCAAAACCACCACGGAGCCGTCGTCGGTGGTGGCCACCTCGACGTCGGCCCGGAGGAAGCTGCTCAGCGGCGCGCCGTTGAGTACGTGGATGACCACCTTCAGCGCGACCCCGGCGGCGACCCCGATCAACAGGTCGGTGCAGAGGACGACGACGATCGTGGTCACGAACACGACCAGTTGCTCGGCCCCGACCTTGTACGTGCTGACGAACTCCCTCGGGGACGCGAGCCGGAACCCGGTGAACACGAGCATCGCGCCGAGGGCGGCCAGCGGGATCAGCGTCACCACGAACGGCAGCAGCAGGATGAAGGCCAGCAGGAACAGGCCGTGGAACAGGTTCGCGTACCGCGTGCGGGCCCCGTTGTCGATGTTCGCCTTGCTCCGCACGATCTCGGAGATCATCGGCAGCGCCCCGACCGCGGAGCAGAGCGCGTTCGCGACCCCGACGGCCAGCAGGTCGCGGTTCTGGTCCGTCTTCCGCTGCCACGGGTCGATCATGTCGATCGCCTGCGAGCTGAGCATCGACTCGATGCTCCCGACGAGCGCGAACAGGACCACGTACTTGATCCCGGTCGGGGTGGCCAGCGCGGTGAAGTCCGGGAAGGCGAAGGCCGCCGCGGGGCTCGCGACCACGTTCGGGACCGACACGAGGAACTTCGCCGCGCCCTTGTCGTTGAGCACCCCGTCCAGGCCCAGGGCCAGCCCCATCGGGATCGCGACCGCGACCACCACGACCTGCGCCGGGACCGGCCGGAGGAGGGCGACGCGGGTCTTGAGGAGCGGGAACGCGATCATGATGGCGAGGCTCGCCCCCCCGATCCAGCTCACGGTCGGGTCCAGGGTCCGGAACACCGTCGGGACCGCGTGGATCGAGTCGATCGGCGCGCCGGCCGGGGCCGTGAGCCCGAACATCACGAAGAACTGCTTGGCCATGATCGTGATCCCGATGGCCGCGAGCATCCCGTGGACCGGGGTCAGCGGGATCACCTCGCCGACCTTCGCCGCCCGCATGACGCCGAACAGGATCTGGACCACGCCGGCGGCGACCCCGATGCCCAGGGCCAGCGGGTAGCCGTAGCGGGCCAGGGTGGCGAGGTCGGCCGGGTCGGTGCCGGCCGGGGCCGCCCCCAGGCCGAGGTCGAGTACGGCCCCGGACACGATGACGATCAGGCCGGCCGCCGGCCCCTTGATCGTCACCTGCGAGTTGCTCAGGAACGCGGTCAGGACGCCGCCGATGACGGCGGTCCAGATGCCCGCGATCGGCGGGTACTGACTGGCGGACGCGATGCCGAGGCACAGGGGCATCGCGATGAGGAACACGAGGAACCCGGACGGCACGTCGAACCTGAGGTTCGGCACAAGGCCGGGGGTGAGCCGCGGGGGCGCGGCGTGCGAGGTCTTGTGATCGGCCACGGGGGTCTCTCGGGCGTGGGGGGCGGCCCGGCCCAACGCAACCCCTGTGCCGCTCCGCGCCCGCCCGCTCCCCCGGGGCCGCGGACCAAGGGTTCCGAGCGGTTCTCGCGCCCGCCCCCGCCCGCAACGGTCGGCCCTGCCCGGGGCGCCCGCGGGGCCGGGTGGCCGCTCACCCGTCACCCTGGTCGTCCTCGGACCAGACGGACCGCGCGATGCTGATGCCCAGCGTCCGGATCTTGTTCCGGAGGCTGCCCCGGGTGATCCCGAGGATCCGGGCCGCCTGGAGCTGGTTCCCCTCGGTGTGCTTCAGCACCCGAACGAGCACCTCGCGCTCCATCCGCTCGAGGCTCTCGGCGTACAGGTTCTCGCTCCCCTCGGCGACGCGGCCGCCGACGAACTGGTCCCAGTCGAAGAGCCCGGCCGGGCCCGGGGCGCCCGGGGCCGCGCCGGTCGCGGGGGCCGCGGCCCGCGCCGCGGAGCCGCCGACGTGCGGCGGCAGAAAGTCGGCCAGGAGGACCGAGCCGGACATCCGCAGCACCGCCTGCTTGAGGACGCTCTGGAGCTCGCGGACGTTCCCCGGCCACGGGTACGCCCGCAGGGCGGCCGCCGTCGCGGGCGCGACCTCGGCGACCGGCTTGCCCAGTTCCTGCCCGAACCGCCGCAGGTAGTGCCCGACCAGGAGGTCCACGTCGTCGCCCCGCTCACGGAGGGGCGGCAACTTGATGGTGAACACGTTGAGCCGGAAGTACAGGTCTTTGCGGAACCGGCCGTCCTCCGACATCTTCTCCAGGTCGGCGTTCGTGGCCCCGATCAGCCGCACGTCGGTCTGCACCGTTTCCTGTCCGCCGACCCGCTCGAACCGCTGCTCCTGGATCAGCCGCAGGATCTTCGCCTGGGTCAGCGGGGTCATCTCGCCGACCTCGTCGAGGAAGATGGTGCCCCCGTGGCACTGCTCGAACTTGCCGATCCGCTTCCGGTCGGCCCCGGTGAACGCGCCCTTCTCGTGCCCGAACAGCTCGCTCTCCAGCAGCGGCTCCGGGATCGCGGCGCAGTTGATGGCCAGGAACGGCTTGTCGGCCCGCTTGGAGTGCTGGTAGATGGCCCGCGCGACCAGCTCCTTGCCGGTGCCGCTCTCGCCCAGGACGAGGACGGTCACGTCCTGCCGGGCGACCCGGCCGATGGCCTTGTACACCTCCTGCATCGCGGGGCACCGGCCGAGCAACAGGTCGCCCACGGGCGGGAGCGGGCCGGCGTCCGGGAGCGCCGCCGGGACCCGCATGAGCCGGCTCGACTGGGCCGCGCGGTCGATCAGCGCCCGCAGCTCGGCGAGCTCGAGCGGCTTGAGGAGGTACTCGTACGCGCCCTCCTTCATCGCCTCGATGGCGAGGTCGGTGGTCCCGTGCCCGGTCACGAGGACGACCGGGATCCGCGCGTCGATCCGCCGGAGCCGGTGGAACGTGTCGAGCCCCGTTGCGTCCGGGAGGTGGACGTCGAGGACGATCACGTCGGGCCGCTCGGCGGCCACCGCGGCCAGCGCCTCGGCGGCGGTCCCCGCGGACCGCACGACGACGTCGCCGTCGCGGAACGCCCGCTGGAACGCGTGCTGGATGGCGGGCTCGTCGTCGATCACCAGCAGTGTCGGCATGGCGTCCGGTGGGGTGCGGCGGGGGCGGGAACAACAGACCCAATCTACTACCGGGGGCCGTGCGGGGCGCCGCCCCCGAAACCCGTGCGGCGGCCCCTTCCCAACTCACGCGGGCCGCCGCGGGAGACAGACGTAGAACGTCGCGCCCCGGCCGGCCGGGTTGGCCGCGCCGATCGTGCCCCCGTGGTCCTCGACGATCCGCTTCGAGATCACCAGCCCCAGCCCCAGGCCCGTGTCCTTGCTGCTGGCGAACGGCTGGAACAGCCGCGGGACCATGTCCCTGGGGATGCCGGGGCCGGTGTCGGACACCTCGAGGTCGACCCGCCACGCGTTGGCCCGCACCCGTACCGTGAGCGCGCCGCCGGCGGGCATCGCGTCGAGCCCGTTGAGGACGAGGTTCACGAGCACCTGGTGGACCTGGTTCGGGTCGGCGGTGAGGGCGACCGGCCCCGGTGCGGCCTCGACCGCGAGCGCGACCCGCTGCTTGTCGGCCCGCCCGCGGACCAGCCCCAGGACCGCGTCGACGATGCCGAGCAGGTCGACCTCCCGCCGCTCGGCCCGCGGGGGCCGCGCGAAGTCGAGGAACGTTTGGAGGGACCGCTCCATCCGCCGGATCTCGCCGACGATGACCACGAGGTCCGCGCCCGACAGGCCGGGGCTCGCCCGGTCCTCCAGCCCGGCCTGGGCCAGCATCTTGATCGACGTGAGCGGGTTCCGGATCTCGTGCCCGACGCCGGCGGCGAGTTGCCCGACCGCGGCGAGTTGCTCGGCCCGCACCACCTCGCGCTCGCGGTCGTGCAGCTCCCGGACGACCCGCTCGATGCGGGCCGAGAGGTCGTCGATCTCCTGCTGGAGGCTCCCGAACTCGCCCTCCCCGCGGACGACGATCTCGGACACCGCCGGGCCGATCTTGCCGGCCGCGTCCCGGATCTGCACCCGGAGCCGGCGGATGGACCGGCTCAGGGCGCGGGCGACGCTGAACCCGAAGACGACCCCGGCGACGGCCCCGAGCCCGCCGACCCACGCCATCCCCCACGCGAGCTGGTTCAGCACCCGCTCGTGCTGGCTGGTGATCTCCTCCAGCCGGCGGCCGTTGTACAGCCGGAACTCGGTGCACGGGGCGAGGACGCTCGCCTCCAGGAACCGCGTCGCGTCGCGGACGGCCGCCTCGTGCGCCGGGTGCCCCGGGGGCGGGAGCCGCTGCCACCGGTCCAGGTACGCCGCGAACGTCGCCGCCATCTGCTCCGAGAGCCGCTGCTCCTCGGGCTCGTCGGAGACCTCGCGAACGGTCCGCAGGTGGAGCCGCGCCCGCTTGTGCAACTCGCCGACCGTCTCGACCTTCGCGTTCTCCAGGTCGATCAGCGCCCCCAGGCACTCCTCCAACTCGACCGCGGCGCGGCGGCTCTCGACGTTGCCGCGGAACACCCGGGCCACCGTCGCCTGCTGGTGGAACAGCGACACGGCCGTGAACGCGCACAGCGCGGCGAGGCAGACCGTCGCCACCGCCGCGGGCCAGAGCAACCGCCAGCGCAACCCGACCATGATTCCCCCCCGGGCGAGCGGACACGGTTCAGCATACGCGACGGTCCCGCGCGGCGTCGGGGGTGAGCGGCGCGCGACCACCGTGGCCGCGGCGGAACCAGTCGGCGCGGCCGCGGCGGTCGGAACCGGCCCCCCCGGTAGGGGCGCCGGCACCGGCACACGAGTTGCGTGAGGCTCCCCCTTCCGACCGGCTCGGTCCCGTTCGTGTCGCGCGCCCGCGGTTCCCGCCGGACCGGGCGCCGGAGGCGTTGATGGCCCCACCCCCCGTAGTCGCCCCGCCCCGACCCGGACCGAGCGCCCCCGCCCCCGAGACGGACCCGCACACCGGACCGTGCCGGGGCGGCACACCCCGCGACCGCCTGCGGCACGCGATCGGGCACGCGGCCCACCTGCTCCCGGCGCAGGGGCCGATCACCGTGTTCATCCACCACAACACGCTGCACGCCTTCGAAGACCTCCCGTTCGAACAGGCCGTCGAACGGGCCGGCGAGCTGTTCGGGTGCCAGCCGTACCTGTCCGAGCAGCGGTACCGCGACGCGCTTGTCCGGGGCCGCATCCGGTTCCCCGAGTTGCTCGCGGTCCTGGAGGCCGACCTGGGCGACCGGGCCGCCGAGCGGGTCGCCCCCGGGACGACGCGGCTGGACCTGCGGCTGGCGGCGCTCCAGCACCCGCTCGCGTCCGGCTCGACCGAGGAGCTGAAGTGGTTCCTGGTCGAGACCGACGCGCTGCGGCGGGTGTGCCCGGCCGCTTCGGCCGCGGCCCGCGGCAGGCTCCTGTCCGAGACCCGGCGGTGGGTGATGCGGGACGTCCGCTCCCGCAACGGCGCGAACCCGGCGTGGCTCCGCGACCTGCTCGGCCGGTTCGGCGCGGCCGAAATCGAGTCGTGGACCGAGGCCCGGTGGGAGGCGTTCACCCTGGAGACCCTCTGGGGCGTGTGCCGGGACGGCGCGGCCGCGGTGCCGGACGCGGCCCCGCCGCCGGCGCCCCCGGTCCGGCACCGCGACCTGCTCCTGCGGGCGGCGCACGTCGACACCGACCAGTGGGTCAACGACGCCCTCGTCCGGTTCTCGGCCGCGTACCTCGACCAGGGCGTGTCGCACTGGCCGCTGCCGGACCGCGACCTCGGGTACTTCCCCGCGTTCTGCTCGCTGTACCGCCGCGGGGGCGGCCCGCCGGACCGGTGGCTCCGCGGCCTCGCGGCCGAGGCGGACCGGCTCGCCGGCGCCGGGGCCGACCCGCTCGCGTCGGCCCACGAGTCCCTGGAGGCGCTCGGCGTCCCCGAGGCGGAGTGGGACGCCTACCTGTCGGCGACGCTCCTGGCGCTCCGCGGGTGGGGCGGGATGATCCACGAGGTCGAGGCCCGCGGCGACCGCGTCGCCCGGCCGGTGCGCGCGGACAGCCTCGTCGGGTTCCTCGCCGTGCGGCTGCTCCTGGAGCGGCTCGCGCTGGCCCACGCCGCGGCCGAGCACCTCGGCCACCGCGGCCCGCTCGCCGGCCTCCGCGACGCGCTCCGGGCGAGGGTCGCCCCGCCGGCCCCGCGGAGCGTCGAGCAGCGGGTGGTGCCGGTGTTCCAGCTCGCGCAGGTGCTCGGGTGGTCCCCGGCGGAACTGGCGCGGCTCGGGCCGGACGGGTGGGGGCGGTTGGTCGGCGAGGTCGAGGGGTTCGGCGCGGTGCCGCGCCGCCGGGTGTTCCACCGCGCCTACGAGGCGCGGTTCCGCACCCAGGCGCTCGACGCGCTGGCGCTGCACGCCCGCCGCCGGCCGCCGGCCCCGCGGTTCCAGGTCGTGGCGTGCCTCGACGAGCGCGAGGAGTCGTTCCGCCGGCACCTGGAGGAGGTGGCCCCCGACTGCGAGACGTTCGGCGCGGCCGGGTTCTTCGCCGTCGCCATGTACTACAAGGGCGCGGCCGACGCGCACTTCGTCCCGCTGTGCCCGATCGTCCTCACCCCGAAGCACTGGGTCGAGGAGCGGGCCGACGCGCACCTCGCCGGCGCGCACGAGCGGCTCCGGTGGGCGCACCGGGCGCTCGGGGCGGCGGCCCACGCCGCGCACGTCGGCACCCGCACTCCGGTCGTCGGGGCGGTGCTCGCCGCCACCCTCGGGGTGCTCGCGTCGGTCCCGCTCGTGGGCCGCGTCCTGTTCCCCCGGCTCACGGCCCGCGTGCGGCACCGACTCGGCCGCGCCGTCCAGGTCGCGCCGCGGACGCGGTTGGAGCTGGAGCGGGTGCCCGAGTGCGCCCCGGGGGACCGCGGCCCCGGGCTCGGGTTCACGCTCGACGAGATGGCCGCCGCCGCCGAGCGGCTGCTCCGCGACACCGGCCTGACCCGCACCTTCGGCCGCCTCGTGTTCGTCATCGGGCACGGCTCCGGGAGCCTGAACAACCCGCACAAGTCGGCCTACGACTGCGGCGCGTGCGGCGGGAGCCCCGGCGCGCCCAACGGCCGGGCCGCGGCCCGGGTGCTCAACGACCCCCGGGTCCGCGCGCGGCTCGCAGCCATGGGGATCGCGGTCCCGGAGGCGACGCGGTTCGTCGGCGGGTTCCACAACACCTGCGACGACTCGGTCGCCCTGTTCGACGAGGACCAGGTGCCCGAGTCGCACCGGGCCGAGGTGCGGGCCGTCAAGGAGGAGTTCGCCCGCGCGTGCGAGCGGAACGCGCACGAGCGGTGCCGGCGGTTCATGTCGGCCCCGCTCACGCAGTCGGCCGCGGACGCGAAGCGGCACGTCGAGGGCCGGAGCGAGGACCTGGCCCAGACGCGGCCGGAACTCGGCCACGCGACCAACGCCATCTGCCACGTCGGCCGCCGCGAGCGGACCCGCGGCCTGTACCTCGACCGCCGGGCGTTCCTCACCGCCTACGACCCGACCCAGGACGACGGGGACGGGACGGTCCTGGCCCGGACGATGGCGGCCGTGTTCCCGGTGTGCGGCGGCATCAACCTGGAGTACTTCTTCTCGCACGTCGATTCGCCGGGGTACGGGTGCGGGACGAAGCTCCCGCACAACATCACGTCGCTGCTGGGCGTGATGGACGGCGCGGCCAGCGACCTGCGGACCGGCCTGCCGTGGCAGATGACCGAGATCCACGAGCCGGTGCGGCTGATGATCGTGTGCGAGACGACGCCGGCGGTGATGCAGAGGGTCCTCGACGGGAACCCGCTCGGCAAGAAGCTGACCGAGAACGGGTGGGTGCAGCTCGCGGTGCAGTCGCCGGACACGAACGACGTCCTGCTGTACGACCGGGGCGCGTTCCGCCCGTACCACCCGCAGGCGGACGTGCTGCCCGCGGCGAAGTCGTCGGCCGACTGGTACCGCGGGTGGCGCGACCACCTGGAGTTCGCCGAGATCGGGTGAGGCCGAACCCGCCGCGTCGCTTTCGGGAGACCCATGCTCACGCCGTGTGCCGCCGCCCTGGTGCCCCTGGTCCGCCTCGCCCCGCCGGCCGCCCTCGCGGCCGGGGCGGCCGCGTCCGGCGCGCACCAGCTCATGACCGTCCTCGGGTACGCCGTCCTGCTCGCACCGGTCGCGCTCGTGGCGGCCCTCGGCCTGCCCACGCTCGTCGGCCGCCCGCTCGCGGAGCGGAGCACCGCCCGGGCGGTGCGGTGGGCGACCGCGAGCGGCCTGGCGGCCGCGGTCGGCGCCCTGGCCCTGATGCTCTACACCGGGGAGCGGCACTTCGTCCTCGACCTGGGGAACTGGGCCGCCGTGCGGCACGACGGGACCGGGCCGGCGGCCCCCGGCGAGCACTACCACTTCGCGGTCAAGTTCGAGTTCGACCGCCTCTCTGTCCCGCTCACGATCCTGTCGTTCGCCCTGTGCGGCACGATCGGCTCGTTCGCCGTGCAGTACATGCACCGCGAGCCCGGGTTCAACCGGTTCTTCGTCCTGTACGCCGTGTTCCTCACCGGCATGGTGGCGGCCTCGACGGCCGACTCGATCGAGACGCTGTTCACCGGGTGGGAGCTGGTCGGCCTGTCGAGCGCGCTGCTGGTCGCGTTCTTCCACGAGCGCCCGGCCCCGGCCCGCAACGGGCTGCGGGTGTGGGTCGTGTACCGGGTGTCGGACGCGGCCCTGCTCCTGGCCGCCGTGGTCCTCCACCACATGACGGGCGAGGGCGACTTCGACGCGCTGATGGGCTCGGCGTCGTGGCCCGAGGGCCGCGCCGCGATGACCGCGGACCAGGCCCTGCTCGTCGGCCTGCTGCTCCTCGTGGCCGCGGCCGGCAAGTCGGCGCTGGTGCCGTTCTCCGGGTGGCTCCCGCGGGCGATGGAGGGGCCGACGCCCAGCAGCGCCGTGTTCTACGGCGCGCTGTCCGTCCACCTCGGCGCGTTCCTGCTCCTGCGGATGAGCCCGCTGATCGCCCTCTCGGAGGGGCTCGCGGCCGCGGTCGTGGCGCTCGGGCTGGTGACGGCCGCGTACGCCTACCTCGTCGGCGCGGCGCAGACGGACATCAAGAGCGCGCTATCGTTCGCGTCGCTCGCGCAGGTCGGGGTCATCGTCGCCGAGATCGGATGCGGCCACTGGGCGCCGGCGATGTGGTACGTCGCGCTGGTCCACCTCCTCGGGCACGCGTGCCTGCGGACGCTCCAGTTCATCCGCGCGCCGACGCTCTTACAGGACTACGGGACCCTGGAGAACGCGCTGGGGGACCGGCTCCCGGCGGCCCGCGGGCCGCTCCCGTTCGCCCCGGCCCGGGTGCGGGCGCTCCTGTACCGGTTCGCCCTCGAACGCGGCTACCTCGACGCGGCCCTGGCGGACTACGTGGCCCGCCCGTTCGTGCGGGTGTTCCTGTGGTGCGACCGCACGGAGCGGCGGTGGACCGCGTACCTCTCCGGCCCGCCCCGCGACGGGCCCGCCGAGCCGCCGCGGCCCGCGGACCGGGACCCGGCGGGGGCCGTTCACACGTGACCCGCCGCGACCGCACCCCTTCGGTGGAACCCGCATGACGTTCGACTCGGTCCCGTGGCTGGAACTGTCGGTCGCCCTCCCGCTCGTCGGCTCGGTCCTCGTGGGCCGGGTCCGCGACGCACTGGACGCCTCGCGCCTGTGCCTGGTGTTCACCGGGCTGACGCTCGCGTGTACCCTCGTGGCGTGGGCCGGGGCCGAGTACGGGGCCGGCGGGCCGCCCCCGGAGTCGCTGCTCCCCGACGTGAACGGCGGGCCGCTGTTCGCGATCGACCACCTCAGCGCGCCGCTCCTGCCGCTGGTGGCGCTGATCCACTTCCTGACCGCTCTCGCGACGGCCCGCACGAAGATGACGCGGTTCTCGTTCGCGTGGCTGCTGGCCGGCGACGCGATGCGGCTCGCGACCTACGCCTGCGCCCCGTGGCTGCTCGGCCCGGTGCTCGTGCTCAACACCCTGCCCCCGTACTTCGAGCTGGTCCGCCGCGGCCGGCCGACGCGGGTGTACGTGCTGCACATGGGGCTGTTCGCGGTGCTGCTGACCGGCGGCCTGGCGCTCGGCGGGGCGGCCGGCGGCGGGGCGGTCGCCCCGGTGCTGCTGTTGCTGGCGGTCCTGGTCCGCAGCGGGACCGTGCCGGTCCACGTCTGGGTCACGGACCTGTTCGAGAACTGCTCGTTCGGCACGGCGCTGCTGTTCGTCACCCCGATCGCGGGGATGTACGCGGCGGTGCGATTGGTGCTGCCGGCCGCCCCCGACTGGGTGCTGAACGGCATCGGCGTCGCGTCGCTGGTGACGGCGGTGTACGCCGGCGGGATGGCGGTGGTGCAGCGCGACGCCCGGCGGTTCTTCGCGTTCCTGTTCCTCAGCCACGCCTCGCTGGCGCTGGTCGGGCTGGAGTTGCACACCGTCGTCAGCCTGACCGGGGCGCTGGCGCTGTGGGTGTCGGTCGCGCTGTCGCTGAGCGGGCTGGGGCTGACGATCCGGGCGCTGGAGGCGCGGTTCGGCCGGCTCCCGCTGACCGAGTTCCGCGGGCTCTACGCGCACTCGCCCTCTCTGGCGATCTGCTTCGGGTTGACCGGGCTGGCGAGCGTCGGGTTCCCGGGGACGCTCGGGTTCGTGGCCGCGGAGGTGCTCGTGGACGGCGCGATCGGGGCGCGGCCGCTGGTCGGCGTCGCGGTGGTGCTGGCGTCGGCGATCAACGGCATCGCGGTCATGCGGGCGTACTTCCTGCTGTTCACCGGCACGCGGGCGGTGAGCGGGGTGCCGCTGGGCATCACCGTGCGGGAGCGGGTCGCGGTGCTGACGCTGGCGGCGCTCCTGCTCGGCGGCGGGCTGGTGCCGCAGTTCAACATCGCGTCCCGGCACCGCGCCGCCGAGGAGGTGCTGCGGGACCGCGCGACCCGCGTGCCGTCCGAAGTGGTCGAGGGGGAGTGAGGCGGGGCCGCTCAGAGCCCCTCGAAGAGTGTCGAGCCGATCCGCACGAGGGTCGCGCCTTCTTCGACCGCGACTTCGAAGTCGCCGCTCATGCCCATCGAGAGTTCCGGCAGCGGCAGGCCGGTGCGGGCGCGGAGGTCGTCACGCAGGCGGCGGAGTTCGGCGAACGTCGGGCGGGCGGCGCCGGGGTCGTCGGAGTACGCGGCCATCGTCATCAGCCCGCACAACTCGACGCCGGGCAGTGACACCGCCCTGTCACCGACGCCCGGCACCGCCTCGGGCGAGAAGCCGCCCTTGGCGGCTTCTCGGCTGCAGTTCACTTCGAGCAGCACCCGCACCGGCGCGCCGCGCGTGTTCCCGAACGCCGCCAGCGCGTCGAGAACGCGGTCCGAATCGACGGAGTGAACGAGCGCCACGAGCGGCACGGTGCGGTCGAGCTTGTTCCGCTGGAGGTGGCCGATCAGGTGCCACTGCGCGGCCGGGACCGCTTCGGCCTTCTTCCACAGCTCCTGCGGGCGGCTCTCGCCCAGGTCGGTGATGCCGAGTTCGGGCAGCAGCCCCGCGACCCCGGCCGACACGGTCTTGGTGACGGCGACGAGCGTGACACCGGCGGGGGCGCGACCGGCCCGTGCGCACGCAGCGGCGATGCGGCCGCGCACGTCCGCGAGGCGATTGGAGAGGGTGGCGCGAGTGTCCATGGTCACCCCGGGGGCCAGCCGAGTTCGCGGCCGCCGAGCAGGTGGACGTGGATGTGCGGCACCGTCTGCCCGCCGTCCTCGTTGCAGTTCACCACCAGCCGGTAGCCCTTTGACAGCCCGAGTTGCTTGGCGACCTTCACCGCGACCAACACGAGGTGCCCGAGTAGCGCTTCGTCGGCGTCGGTCGCGTCGTCGAGCGTCCGGATCTCCTTCCGGGGGATCACGAGGACGTGCGCCGGGGCCTGCGGGCGGATGTCGTGGAACGCCAGGCACCGCTCGTCCTCGTACGCGACCTTCGCCGGGATGGTCTTGTCGAGGACCTTGAGGAAGATGTTGTCGGCCAGCATGTGGGGTTCCTCCGCGGCGTGGGCTACGGTTACGATAGCGGGCCGTTCGATGAAAGCCCACCCGCGCTGACGGTGGGGCCGGGCCGGGGGTGACTCATGCCGTGGGTGATCGGGATCGACGAGGCCGGGTACGGGCCGAACCTCGGACCGCTGGTGCAGGCGGCCGTTGCGGTGCGGTTGCCCGAGGGCGACCCCGGGGGCTGGAAGACGCTCAAGCCGGTCGTGCGGCGGTGCGGCGAGAAGGGCGCGCCGTGGCGGATGCTGGTGGACGACTCGAAGAAGGTGTACGGCCGCGGCGGGCTGGAGGCGCTCGAACTGACGGTGCTGATGACGGTGCCGCTGCTGCTCGAATCGTTCGGACCGCTGCTCACGGGGCTCACGCTCCCGTGGGTCATCGAGGAGGTGGCCGGGGAAGCGTGGTACGACGCGGCCGCCGCGGTGCCCTCGGTCAACGACCCGGACAAGGTGTGGGCGGCGCGGAAGGCGGCCGGCGCGGCCTGGGCCGACACCGGTGCGGAACTCGGGCCGTTCCTGGCCGCGGTCACCCCGGCCCCGCGGTTCAACCGGATCTGCGACGCGTGCGGGTCCAAGGCGACGGTCCTCGGCCACGGGTTCGTGGAGCTACTCGGGAGCGTGTTCCGCGACCTGCCGGCCGACGACGAGCCGATGGTGGTGACGTGCGACAAGCAGGGCGGGCGGAACTTCTACGCCGGGATGGTGCAGGAGGCGTTCCCCGAGGGCTGGGTGGTCGCCGAGGTCGAGTCGCCGCTCGAGAGCCGGTACGCCGTCAAGATGCTGAACCGCCCGGTGACGGTCACGTTCCGCCCGCGGGCCGACGGCGACAGCGTGGCGGTGGCGCTGGCGTCGATGCTGTGCAAGTACCTGCGGGAGGCGTGCATGCTCCAGTTCAACCGGTACTGGGCCGCGCGCGTCCCCGGGGTCCGGCCCACCGCCGGGTACCCCGTGGACGCCAAGCGGTTCATCGACGAGATCCGCCCGGCGATGCGGGACCTCGGCGTCCCCGAGGACCGCGTCTGGCGCAAGAAGTGAACGAATGGAGGTAAGCTGCCTGGTCGAAATCCTCGGCCTCACGTGGGCCGCCACGGAGGGCGGCCCCTACGAACCAACACTCCGGTAGGGGCCGCCCTC
>NZ_JBHYGG010000284.1:0-38898 GCF_051859125.1 Gemmata sp. | reverse complement strand
GCGGACCGGGCCGCCGACTGGCTGGAGCGGTGCATGGTGGAGGCGGTGGCCCCGGTCCTCGACCCGGTGCCCGTCGAGGTCGACGTCACCGTCGGCCGCACCTGGGGCGGGTAGGCCCGAGCCCGGTCGGAGGGACAGCTCCAACCACCCTCCCCTGGTTGATCGCGGGCACCGTCTTACGGTTCGGGCAGTGTCGCCGTCATTGTGGAAGCCGGCGTGCCCGGCCGTGGGGGTGCGGGACATGACCTTCGAACTGTCCATCGAGATCGCCGCGCCGGTCGCGGACCTGTTCGCGGTGACGCAGGACTACGAGCGGCGGCTGGCGTGGGACCCGTTCCTGCGGTCGGCCGAACTGCTCGCCGGGGCCACCGCCCCCGGTGTCGGCGTGCGGGCGTACTGCGTCGCCCGGAGCGGCCTGGGCATGGAGACCGAGTACGTGTCGTACCGCCCGCCCCGCGTCGCGGCCGTGCGCATGACGCGGGGCCCGTGGCTGATCCGCTCGTTCGCCGGCTCGTGGCGGTTCACCGAGGTCGCGCCGGGCCGGACCCGGGTCGCGTTCCGGTACGCGCTGCGGGGCCGGTTCGGGTGGCTCACCCCCGTGCTGGGTCGGGCGTTCGCACGCGACACGCGCAAGCGGCTGGCCGCGCTGAAGGCCGTGGTCGAGTCGGGGGAACTGGTTCCTACGAGTGGTGCCTGAGAGCAAACCGGCCGGGCGCGGCCCCGAGAATCTTTCGAAATGTCCGCCGATCACCCGACACTTCTCCGGCGGTCCGTGTAGTTCCCAGGTAGGGGCGGTGCCGCGCCCCCGAACGGGAGGTGCCGGATGCTCGTCGAGATGAGGCCCATCGACTCCATCAAGCCGTACCCGGGGAACCCCCGGCTCAACGACCCCAGCGTCGACGCCGTCGCCGCGTCCATCAGCGAGTTCGGGTTTCGTGAGGAGTGGCGTGCGATCCCGGGCTACGAGGGGTTGTACGAGGTGTCCGACCACGGCCGGGTGCGGCGCAGTAGCAAGTCCCGGATGGCACCGGCCGGGTACGTCCAGAAGCTCCGGCTCTCGTGGGACGGGTACCCGCAGGTCGGCCTCTCCAAGCACCAGCGGTTCTGGCACGTCAAGGTCCACCGGCTCGTGGCGCTGGCCTTCCTCGGCCCGCCACCGTTCCCCAAGGCCCACGTCGCCCACTTCGACGGGGACAAGACCAACAACCGCCTCCCGAACCTCCGCTGGGCGACCGCCGCCGAGAACGAGGCCGACAAGCGCCGGCACGGCCGGGCGCGGGTCCCCGCGGGGGAGCGCCACCCCATGGCCCGGCTGACCGCGGACGCCGTGCGGGCCCTCCGCCTCGCGGCCCGCGACCGCCCCATCGCCCTGGTCGCCCGTGAGTTCGGCGTCCCCCACCTGACCGCGTACGACGCGATCGTCGGACACACCTGGCGGACCGTGACCGACCCGCCCCCGCTCCCCCCACGACGGAGGAAGGCCTCGTGAACGTCGAACTCATGCAGCTGGACCGGCTGACACCCTGTGAGAACAACCCCCGCCGGAACGACGGCGGCGTGGACGCCGTGGCCGCGTCGATCCGCGAGTTCGGGTGGCGGGCCCCGATCGTCGTCGACGAACACCTGGTCATCGTCGCCGGCCACACCCGGTACAAGGCCGCCAAGAAGCTCGGGCTCACCGAGGTCCCGGTCCACGTGGCCCGCGGGCTGACCCCGTCCCAGGCCCGCGCGTACCGGATCGCCGACAACCAGACTGCAACTCTCTCCCAGTGGGACGACGACAAGCTCGCCCTCGAACTCGTGGCCCTTCAGCAGGACGGGTTCGACCTGTCCCTCACCGGGTTCCCCGAGGACGACGTCCTCCGGATGCTCACCGCCCCGGAGCCGCTCGTCGGCGACCCGGACGAAGTGCCCGACCCGCCCGCCGAGCCGGTGACCAAGCCCGGCGACCTGTGGGTGCTGGGCCGGCACCGGCTCCTGTGCGGCGACGCCACGAAGCTTGACGACGTGGCCACCGCCCTCGGGGATGGCACCGCGGACGTGCTGCTGACGGACCCGCCGTACAACGTCGCGTACGAGGGCAAGACCGCCGACCACCTCACCATCGCCAACGACGACCTGGACCCGGCCGCGTACCGCGCGTTCCTCGCGTCGGCGCTGAAGGCCGCGGGCTCGCACCTCAAGCCCGGCGGCGCGTTCTACCTGTTCCACGCGGACCTCACGGCCCTGCCGGTCCGGCTCGCCTGTGCCGACGCCGGGCTCACCATCCGCCAGGGGCTCGTGTGGGTCAAGTCGGTCCTCGTGCCGGGACGCCAGGACTACCAGTGGAGGCACGAACCCGTCTTATATGGTTGGGCCGACGGGGCCGCGCACACCTGGCTCTCGGACCGCTCCCAGTCGACGGTCCTCGAGTTCGACAAGCCGGTCAAGAACAGCGACCACCCGACCCCCAAGCCCGTGGACCTGTTCGCGTACCTGCTGGGCAACTCGTGCCCGCCGGGCGGCACGGTGCTCGACCCGTTCGCCGGGAGCGGCACCGCACTCGTCGCCGCCGAGCAGACCGGGCGCCGAGCGGCCCTGCTCGAACTCGACCCCCGGTACGCGGACGTAATTATTGCCCGCTATGAGCAGCTGACCGGGAAGGCCGCGGAACGGCACTCCACCTGATGATCCCCGGAACAATCCTGACGCGGGGGCGGCACATGCAACTCGGCGGACGGATCGAGCGGGCCGAGCGGGCACTGAAGGACCGCCCCCGGGCCGACCAGTTCACCACGGTCCAGGCGGTCCCCGTGGGCCGCTCGGGCGGGCTCCCCCTCGGCCTGCACGCCGATGGCCCGCCAGGCTCGACCGCCGGGGTCCTGGTGTACGACCCGGCCGCGGGCCGCCCCGCGGTGCCCGAGGGGCGGATGGCCCCGTAGGGGCTGTTGATCGTGTGCGACGCGGAGTTCGTAGACGGGCCCCTGTGACTTTGTGGAGGCGTGCCGTGGCGGAACAGCGGAAGAAGAACGAGGACGCCTTGCTCCTGGCCCTGGCGTGCGGGGCCACGGTCGAGGCCGCGGCCCGCCAGTGCAACCTCACCGACCGCACCATCTACCGGCGGCTCAGCGAACCCGCGTTCAAGGACCGGCTCCAGGCCCTCCGCACCGACATGGTCGCACGGGCCGCCGGGATGCTCACCGCGGCCGCGGGCGAGGCCGTGCGGACCCTGCTCCAGTTGCAGAAGGACGCCCCCGCCACGGTCCGGCTCGGGGCCGCCCGGGCGGTCCTGGAACTCGGGATGAAGTTGCGGGAGGTGGCCGACCTGGAGGCCCGGATGGCGGCGCTGGAGGCCCGGCTCGCGGAGCAGGACAAACCCGGGCCCCGCGGCCTGTACGCCTGAGGAACCGCGATGCGAAGGACTGCCCTTCGCGTCACCCGCCTTGAATCGCTCGCCGCCCGCTCGGTTGTGCCGGCAGCGGACGCGGCCGTTTCCGCGCGGGACACGTGGGCCGAGGTCCTGGCCCTCGTGCCCGGGAAATTCACCGACGCACTCGCGGCGAAGTTGGGCGGGCCGTACGACGCGGACCTCGAGGCCCTGGCGTCGTGGGCGTCCGCCCCACTGGCCCCGTGGGCCCGGTCCCCGGCGCCGGGGCTCGTGCTCCCGGCGGCGCTGGTCGCGTGGGTCCTGGACCCGCCCCACCGGTACTGGGTCGGGCACCACTGCGGGGCGTGCGGGCTCGCCGTCCCCGTCGGCCTCGACGACCCCATCCGCCCGTTCCCGGCGTGCCCCGCGTGCGGCGGGGCCACCTCCTACGCGGCCTACGACCGGCCCCATCCGGAGGACCACTCGTGCGGCTGACGGCCCGGTTGAAGAAGCTGGTGAGCGCCCTGCCGGCGTGCGACCCGATGGTCCGGTGGCTGGCCCCCGAGGGCCAGGTGCCCAGTGATGCCGACCGGTGCGTCCGGTGCGGCGGGTCCCACGTCGTGTACGCCGAGGAGGTCATCGTCACCTCCCGCACGGAGGCCGACGCCGTGCTCGCCCGCAACGGTCCGAACGAGGGCGCGTCATGACCCTGCGGCACCGCGTGCGGGCGGTCGAGCGGACCGCCGGCCGGCACCGCGCCCCCGAGCCCCGCGCCAGCGTGTGCGACCGGATCGAGGAGCTTGCCACGCTGTTCGCCGCGCACCCGACCACGTTTCCCACGGCGGTCGAGGCCGGTATCCTGGCCGCGGTCGAGCGGCAGATAAGGGCCGGCGAGCTGTTCGTCGGTGCTCCCTCGGAGGCTCCGCTGTGACCCTGGCGCGCCGCCTCAGCGCTCTCGAACAGCGCGCCCCCGCCGCCCGGTCGGATCGGCGCCCGGTGCCCGAGGACCCGGTGGCGTTCGCCCGCGGGCTCCTGGCCGGGGCGTTCGGCCCCGAGGACCTGGACCCGCGGCACCCGCACCACTCCGGGTGGCTCGCCACCGCGGTTGCGTTCCTCGGCACCCTCACCCCCGAGCACCGCGCGTGGGAGGCGGAGGCAGGGATCAAGGGCGAGGTCCTGGACTCGGACAACGACATGCTCGCCGCGCTGGACGCGGTCATGCGGCGGGGCTGAGTTGAAACCGGAGGCAGCGATGGCGATGCAACGGGGCAAGTGCCTCGGGACACGGCTTGCCCACCTGGAGGCCCGCGTCCCCGCGCCCTCGATCGAAGTCACCGGCCCGCGGACCGAGGACGAGTGGCTGGCCGCCTTCGGAGACATGGGCCGGGACGGGTTCTTCGCCCCCGAGCCCGAGTTCCCCGAGGCCCTGGCCTTGTTCCACGACGCCGTGGCGGCCGGCCCGCGCCTCGGCCGACCCGCCCCCGGAGTCGAGCCCTGCGCCCCGTCCCCACACTAACGCGAGTTGAACTGGCGGACCGGGGGCCGGTTCCCGGACCTCGACGCCGCGTTCCTCTGGATCGCCGAGATGGTCCACCGGATCGAGGCCGTCATCCCGCCGGTGACGGAGGCCGAGTTCCGGGAACTGGCCGCGTGGTTCGCGGCGAGCGAGGCCCTCTTGCGGCAGATCGCGGGGCCGCCGGAGGTGCTCGACCTGGGCGGGGTGCGATGGACTGGGTGCGGACACCTCCGGTACTACTTCGCCAGGGGGCATCGGGCCGACGGGGCCGGGCAGATCGCGGTAGTAGACCACCACTACTCGATTGCGGGGTATCGGCGGCGGAGCTTGATCCGGGCGTCGGCCGTCGTGAACCGCCAGTTCACCCCGACCGCCCGGTCGTTCCGCTCGGCCTCCCACGGCTCCAGTTGGTCGAGCAACGCATCGACCGACTCGATCCGCCGGTCCAGGCACTGCCGGGCCAGCACACTCAGCTCGATCTCGGCCACGTTCAGCCGCGACCCGTGCTTCGGGGTGTGGTGGACCTCGATCCGCTCGGCGATCCGCCTCGCCTGCTCGGGCGGGAACGCCTCGTACAAGCTCGCCAACTTGTGGGTGTTCAGGTTGTCCATCACCAGCACGATCCGGTCGGCCTCCGGGTACACGTCCTCGGCCAACCACCGCACCACCTCGGCGAAGTCCTTCGCCGTCCGCCGGTCGGTCACCGCCACGTGCCGCCACCCGGCCAGCGGCTAGGACATCATGAACAGGTTGGCCGTCCCGTTCCGGACGTACTCGTAGTCGAACCGCTCCGGCCGGCCGGGCTCCGGGGGGAGCGGCTGCACCACCTCGCCGACCAGTTGCTTGCTCGCCTCGTCCAGGCACACCACCGGCCGCTTCTCGTCGTGCGGGCGGTGGTACACGTCGAGCACGTCCTCCATCGCACACACGAACCCGGCGTCGGCCTCCGGCGGGAGGCACCACTGCTCCCTCAGCCACGGCTTGATCGCGTTTTTTTGGAGCACCCGTCGGACCGTCTCATCGGAGACGGTGTCTACGACCTCCAACTCGACCAGCCGGTCGGCCAGCAGTTGCATGGTCCACCGGTTCCGGCCGTCGGGGGGCGACGAGCAGGCGAGGGTGATGAGCCGGGCCTCGGACCGCCCGTCGAGCTTCGGCGGGACCGGCGGGCGGGCCGCCTTCTTCCGGTCGAGGGCCGCCTCCAGGCTGTCCTCGACGAACCGCTGGCGGACCCGGGCGACGGTGTCGGTGCTGACCTCCACGGCGTCGGCGATGCGGTCGTCGGTCCACGCCGGGCCACGAGGGCTGGCATCGGCCCTGAGCAGGATGCGGGCGTGGGCGAGCTTCTGGGCGGCCGCCTTCCCGGCCGCGATCAGGTCCCGGAGCTGCTGCCGCTGGACGTCGGTCAGGGTCACCTTGTACTTCTTCACGGGTTCCTCCCGATGGTGTGCACCCATCAGGAGTAGCGATGCGAGGCCGCAAGTCAGCGGTGGCGGTCTAAGCAGGTCCGCAGAAGTTCTTTCGCAAACTGACCTATCGTGGTAGCCTCCCAAGTAGGGGAGGACAGCCGTGGACACCTTGACCCTGACTTACTGGCAACGCCGGCACCTCGAACGGCAACTCCACCCCACCCACGATGCCCGAGTGTACCGCCGTACCCTGGCGGTCTTGGAGATCGCCGATGGCGAACCCGTTGCCTCCGTCGCCCGCCGACTTCGGGTCACGCCCCGGGCTGTCTACCACTGGGTCGCGACCTACGGCCGTGACCACGCCCCCGATGCCCTCCCTGACCGCGACCGGTCCGGGCGACCCCGACTGCTGACCCCGTCGGACCGGGAGTTGCTCCGCGAACTCCTGGGCTGCTCTCCCCAAGAGATGGGCTACTTCGCAGCCCAGTGGACCGTGCCGTTGCTTCGCGGGCACCTGACCCGCCGCACCGGCCGGCCGTTCTCCGACGACACCCTCCGGCGTGAGTTACAGCGACTGAGTTACACCTGGAAGCGTTCCCGCTGCACTCTCGACCCGGACCCCGAGTTCGGGGGGAAAAAAGAGGAGCATCCTGCGCCAGATCCGGCAATTGCCAGCACGTAGCGTCGTCCTGGCCGAGGACGAGACGGACCTGCTGCTGTTCCCGCCGTTGCGGGCCGCCTGGTCACCCCGGGGCCACCCCAAGGAAGTACTCCTCTGCGGGCGGAACGGCCGGTGTGTGGTCTTCGGGGCGATGAACCTGCGGACCGGCCGTCGGCTGTTGTTGCCCCGGGAGCACCAGCGGGCAGCCGACTTCCAGGCGTTCCTGCGGGTGGTACGCAGCTCCTACCGGGGCTGGCACGTGGCGATGCTGCTGGACGAGGACCCGAGCCATACGGCCAAGGGGTCGGTCCGGTTGGCCGACGAGTTCGGGTTCGAGTTGCTGTGGTTGCCCAAGTGGGCACCCAAGCTCAACCCGATGGACACATTGTGGGGCCAGGCCAAGGACGTGGTGGGTGCCAACAAGCAGTACGCCACCCTGGAGGAACAGGTCGAGCAGTTCATCGACCACCTGGAGAGCCAGTCACCCGAGTGGGCGTTGAAGACCACTGGCGTCTTCTCAGACAACTTCTGGTTGGGAAACGTCTTGTGAAAGAACTTCTGCGGACCTCCTTAGTAGTCCCCCTGCAACTTCTCGCGTCATCGCACCCTGTCCGCTTCTTGAAGTTCTCAAAACTACCGCCGCCACCGACGAGAACTGTGTCGTCACCCGAACCCGAGGTTCAGCCAGGTTTCCCGGATGCGCCGCAGTTTGCGCTCGACCGACGCGACCGCCTTCCCGATGGCGGCGGCGGTTTCCACATTCGTGTGGCCCGCGAGTGCCAGCTCGGCGACCCGGCGCAACTCGGCGTCCCCGAGCGCCGCGAGGAGCCGCTCGGCCCCTTCTGCGAGCACCGCGGCTTCGGCCGGGTCGGGGTCCGCGGACGCGACCGGTACGCCCCCGGGCACCGAGTCCGCCGCTGCGATCTCGTGGGCCGCGAAGGCCCCGCCGCGCTTGAGCCGGTTCTCGTCGCGGACCGCGTTGCGGGCCTTGTTCGCGGTCAGCATGAGGAGCACCTGCCACAGGTCGTCGCGGTCGCCGAGCTTCGGGAACTTCCCCGCGGCGACCGCCCGCACGAACCCGTCGAACGCAGACAGCGCCGCGTCCTCGCCGTCGGCCGCGGCCCGCCGGAACCGCAGGTGCCGGCGGGCGTGCTCGACCAGTTGGGCGAAGTACCGTTCCCACAACTGCCCGACCGCCTCGTCCCGGTTCCGGCCGGCCTTGAGCTGGTCCAGCAACACCGTCACGCTCCCCGGTCCCGTCATTCCCGAGCCCCCGCGTCCACGGTCACTTTACGGTCGCCCGGCCCGGCGAAAAAAAATCCGGAGCTGGTGAGGGGTCCGGGCCGCGGGCGGGGATGGGTCCGGTGTCAGGGCACCCCGCCCACCCGAACCCAGGAGAACCCGATGATCGCGTACCTCACCCACGACCAGGTGAACGCCGCGCTGGCCCGCCGGATCACCGACCGCCTCGGCCTGGACCTCACCGTGCTGGCGCTCAAGGACGCCGACCGGGCGGTCGCCGCTGACGCCGTGGTGCTCGACCTCGACAGCCTGCCGCGGGACGCCCGCTCGAAGCTGTTCCTGCGGGTCGGCAGCGGCGAGCTGCGGTCGGGCGTCGGGGTCCACTCGTACCACCTGACCGCGTCGGAGGCCCGCACCTTGCGGCGGGCGGGGGTCCGGGCGGAGCGGCGGTTGACGGCGGCCGCCCTTGTCCCCGCGGCCCCGGCACACGCCGTGGCGTGAACAATCGGTGAAGCTTATAGCGAGTTCGGTCCGCTGAGACTACCATCAGACAGGTTCCGGTCCCACACCCGCGAGAAAGGCACCGCATGTCCCACACCCCCGAGCCGGGGACCGTGGCCGCCGGTGAACTCGTCGATCGCCTGTGCGACGAGTTCGAGCAGGGGTGGCTCGGCGGTCGCCCGGTGCCCCTCGCCGACGCGCTCCGGGCCGCGCCCGCGGTCCTGTGGCCCGAGCTGTTCCGCGACCTGCTCGCCGTGGAATCGGAGTACCGCGGCCGGGACGGGCGGCCCGTGACCGTTGCGGAGGCCCGGGCCGTGTACGGCCCGCTCGGCCCCTGGGCCGAGGCGGCCATCCAGGACGTCCTCGGGCCGACCAGGCACTGGGAGTACGGCCGCGACGCAGCGCCCGCCGGGCCGCTGTCCGCGGCGCTCGACCCGCGGCCCGCGGACCTGCCCGAAACCGTTGGCGGGTACCGCGTGGTGCGGCGGCTCGGCCAGGGCGGCATGGGGGTCGTGTACCTGGTCGACGACCCGCTCGGGAACCGGCAGGTCGCCATCAAAATGATGCACGCGCGCCACGCGGCCGACGCGAGCGCCCGTGCCCGGTTCCTCCGCGAGGCCCGGTCGGCGATGGCGGTCGAGAACGACCACGTCGTCGCGGTGTACCAGGTCGGCGTGGACGGCGACGCGCCGTTCCTCGTGATGCCGCTGCTCCGGGGCGAGTCGCTGGAGGAGCGCCTGGTCCGCGAGCCGCTCCCGCCGCTCGACCTGGTCGTGAAGGTCGGCCGCGAGGTCGCACTCGGGCTGGCCGCGGCCCACGACCGGGGGCTCGTTCACCGGGACGTGAAGCCCGCGAACACGTGGCTCGAAGGGGACCCGGCGGCCGCCGACCCCGCGGCCCGGGTGCGGCGGGTGAAGGTGCTGGACTTCGGGCTCGCCCGGAGCGTGGATGGGGCCGACGGGTTGTCGCTGACCGGGGCCGTGGTCGGGACCCCGGCGTACATGGCCCCCGAGCAGGCCGCGGGCCGGCCCGTGGACCCGCGGGCCGACCTGTTCAGCCTTGGGGCCGTCCTGTACCGGATGGCCACCGGGCAGCCGGCGTTCGCCGGCCCGAGCATGACGGCGGTCCTGACCGCCATCGCGACGTTCGACCCGCCGCCCCCGGCGAAGGTGAACCCCGCGGTCCCGCCCGCCCTGTCGGAGCTGATCTCCCGGCTCCTTCACAAGAACCCCGGCGAGCGGCCCGCGACCGCCAGCGAGGTGGCCGACGCGCTCGCCGCGATCGGGGAGCACCGGCCCCTGGCGGTCGCGGTGCGGCGGCCCGCGGCGGTGTGGGCGAGGCGCGCCGCGGCCGCGGTCGCGATCGTGGCCCTGGTCGGCGGCGCGGCGGTGGTCGGCCGCTCGCTCACCGACCGGTGGAGCTGGGCCGCCCCGGCCCCGACCGAGCCGGTGGACCTGGCCGTGATGGTCCGCCGCCCGGGGTTCGACCCGAGGCCGCTCGCCGAGGTCGTCCCGCTCCGCAGCGGGGACCACCTGCAGGTGCGGTTCCGGGTGCCGGCCCGGGGCCACGCGGCCCTGGTGTACGTGAACGGGGCCGGGCACCTGACCCTCTTGAGCACCTACCCGCCGCGGGCCGCGGCGCACGAAGTCGTGTGGCCCGCGGCCGGGGAGGGGCGGGAGTTGACGCCCCCGGCGGGCACGGAGTTCCTGTTCGTCTGCGGCCGCGCCGACCGCGCCCCGACCGCAGACGAGCTCCGGGCCGCGTGGGACGCCGGAACCGCCTGGCCGCCGCTCGAACCCGCGGGCCAGTTCATCGTCCTGCGGCCCGAGGGGCTCTCGGTCGAGGGCCCCCGACCCCGGGACTTCGGGGCGACGGTCACGTTCCCCGAGCGCGACCAGGTGAAGCAACGGCTCGGCGCGCTGCGCGAGAACTTGAGCGGGTTCACACTTTTGGAGGGCGTCGCGTTCCGGCACGAGTGACCGCGGCCCGCCGGCCCATTAACCCTCGATCCGTTTGGAGGCGGTATGTTCCGACAGCGCGCGTTGATCGTCGTGGCGACCTGGGTCGGCGTGGCGCTGCTCGCGCCGCCCGCCCCGACCCAGGACAGGCCGCTCCTCGTGGACCAACTCGGCCACCAGGACACCGTCCGGTTCGTCCGGTTCTCTCGCGACGGGAAACAAGTTCTGACCGGGGGCGAGGACCGCTCGGCGATCCTGTGGGACGCGGCGACCGGGAAGGCGCTCCAGCGGTTCGCGGGGCACGCCGATCCGGTGACCGACGGGTTCTTCTCCCCCGACGGAAAGCGGGTCATCACTGATGGCGATACCAGCACTGGCCGGGGGTTACGACTCTGGGACGCGGTCACCGGAAAAGAACTTTTTCCGACCCTCCAGGCTGGTTCGTTCGGGCCGGGGCCGGTTGCGTTCACGCCCGACGGCAAGAAGTTCGCCACCGCTCAGGGTTTCGAGATCCGCATCTGGGACGCAAGCACCGGCAAGGTGCTTGCATCCCATAAGAACTTTGACAACCATTACACGGTGCGGATGCTCCATTTTTCTCCCGACGGGAAAGCACTTTTGCTCGGTGGGCAGGATTTTAAAGCTAAAGGTGCCCCTCCCGTGCTCTTGCTGTGTGCGGTCGCGACCGGCAAAGAGGTGCTCCGGTTCAAGACCCCGACCCCCATCGGGAGCGGCGCGTTCTCCCCCGACGGCAAGACCGTGCTGGCCGGGAACGACAAGATCACCCGCGAGTGGGACGCGAGCACCGGGGCCGAACTCCGCACGTTCGACGGGGGCCGCACGGTCGCGTACTCTGCGGACGGAAGGCACGTCCTCACGACGGACGGCGCGTGCAACCGAATCTGGGACGCGGCCACGGGCAAGCTCGTCCGCGAGACGAAGGCCCCGCCGAAGTCGCGGCTGTCCGGCGCGCTCTCGCCCGACGGCAAGGCGCTGCTGGAGCGGACCGACGCGGAACTCCGGCTCACCGAGGTCGGGACCGGGAAACTGGTGTCGTCGCTCCCCGTGGGTAAGGGGATGGCCTACCGGTCCGAGGTGGTGTCGCCGGACGGGACGGTGATCGTCGCGGCCCGGGACACCGCCGCGATCGTGATCGATGCGAGCACCGGGAAGGTGCTCCGCAGGCTCGACGGAACGGGGGTGGCCGCCAACGCCGTCGCGTTCTCGTCGGACGGCAAGCTCGTGCTGACCGGGGGCGAGGACGGCACGGCGTCGCTGTGGGACCTGTCCCGCGCCGCCCGGGTGCTGGTGCTCCGGGGGCACACCGGCAGCGTCACCGCGGTGGCCATCTCGCCCGACCGCGAGCGGCTGGCCACCGGGAGCTTCGACAACACGGTCCGGGTCTGGGACGCCGCCTCCGGGAAGGAACTGACCCGGTTCAAGGGCGGCGGCATCATCTTCTCGGTCGCGTTCTCACCCGACGGGAAGTCGGTGCTGTCGGGCGGGTTCGACACCGCCCGGGTCTGGGACGTCGCCACGGGTAAAGAGGTTCATGCGTACTCGACCCTCGCCAAAAACGACTTCTCGCGACAGGACCTGGTGAAGTCGGCCGCGTTCTCGCCCGACGGCAAGCTGATCGCCCGCGGGGGCAGCACGTCCGGGTTGATTGTGTGGGATACCGCGACGAAATCGAAGCTCGCACCCTACGACCGCAAGTTCACACCCGGTGAGGCAATCGCACGCGTGGTGTGCGTCGCGTTCTCCGTGGACGGCAAGAAACTCGCCACGGTCGATGAGAGCGGTAAGGTCGAGGTCCGCGAGCCCGCAACCGGCAGGCCCGTGAGCGGGGTCTACCGGGAGAGCCGCCCCAAACAACCCGGGCAGGGCGACCGGGCCGGGCCGGTTACGTGCGTCGCGTTCTCGCCCGACGGGAAGTCACTTCTGACCGGGTGCCGAGACGGCACCGTCGAACTCTGGGGCTTCCCGTTCGCACGCCCGTTCGGGGCGCACGCGGCGGCGGTGACGGGCGTGGCGTTCTCGCCCGACGGTAAGTTCGCGGCGACCGCCGGAGCGGACACGGCCGCACGGATCTGGGACGTCGCCACCGGCAAGGAGGTGTGCAAGCTCATGAGCTTCCGCAACGACTCCTGGGCCATCCTCACGAGCGACAACTACTACGCCGCGGCCCGCGGCGCGCTGCCGTCGCTCGCGTTCCGGTTCCGGGACCGGGCGTTCACGTTCGAGCAGTTCGACCTCCGGTTCAACCGCCCGGACAAGGTTCTGGAGTGCTTCACGTTCGCCCAGACCGAGCTGGCCGCCGCGTACCGCGAGGCGTTCCAGCAGCGGCTCAAGCGGATGAACTACACCGAGCCGATGCTCGGGAACGATTTCGAGGTTCCCGAAGTCGAACTTGCGGCCGCCCCGCCCCCGTCGACCCGCGAGCGAGCGATCAAGCTCCGGGTGAAGGCCCGCGACGGGAAGTACAACCTGGACCGCGTCCACTGGGACGTGAACGGGGTTCCGCTCCGCGGCGCGAACGGCATCGACGTGCGGAAGCCGGCCTCGCGGGCCTGGGAGCAGGACGTGGAGGTCGAACTGTCGGCCGGTGAGAACCGGATCGACGTGTCGGTCCTGAACGAGAAGGGAACCGAGTCCCTGCGGCAGACGGTGACGGTCCGGTGCGACGCGGCCGCGAAGAAGCCGGACCTGTACGTGGCGGCGATCGGGGTGTCGGACTACGCGGACGCGCGGTTCAAGCTCGTGTACGCGGACAAGGACGCCCGTGACCTCTCCGATCTGCTGGCGGGCAAGAAGGCCACCTTCGGCGAGGTGAAGGTGCTCAGGGTGCTGAACCGGGACGCGACCCGGGAGAACATTCTGAAGGCGGCCGAGTTTCTGAAGCCCTCCGGGGTGGACGACGCGGTGGTGGTGTTCCTGGCGGGGCACGGGGTGCTGGACGCGAAGCGGGACTACTACTTTGGGACCGCGGACATGGACTTCGCGGACCCGGCCAAGCGGGGTCTCCCGTACGCGGCGCTCGAGGGGCTCCTGGACGGGGTCCGTGCGCGAAGGAAGCTCCTCCTGGTGGACACGTGCCACTCGGGCGAGGTGAACAAGGAGGACACCGCGCTCCCGAAGGGCGAGGCGCAGCCCGACGGGGCGGTGCGGGTCGCGTCCCGGGGCGGGTTGACCCCGGAGGCCCAGCCCCGGGTCGGGCTGAAGAACTCGTTCCAACTCATGCAGGACCTGTACGCGGACCTGCGCCGCGGGACCGGTGCGGTGGTGGTCGCCTCCGCGGGTGGGGCCGAGTACGCGCTGGAGTCCGCCGAGTGGAAGAACGGGGTGTTCACCTACGCAGTGCTCCGCGGGCTCAAGGGGGCCGCGGACCGGAACAAGGACGGGAAGGTGCAGGTGCTGGAGTTGCGGGGGTACGTCGAGGAGGAGGTGCGGCGGCTCACGGGGGGCCGCCAGTCCCCCACGGCCCGGAGCGACAACGTCCTGTTCGACTTCGCGCTGGAGTGACACCCGCACCGCACCCACCGGTCGCCAACCCCGCGAGGAACCCGACATGCCAGGTGTTCGATTGAGCCGGAGCGTGATCCTCGGGATCGTCCTGGTCGCGGGCGGCCTCGCGGCGGGGCTCGCGTCGAGTTACCTGCTCCCGCGGCGAGGGCCGGACCGCGCCGAACCGACCCCGACCCGGCCCGAAGGGGGCTGGGCGCCGGTCACCCCCTCCGGGCCGCACGCCCCGCCGCGGCCCCCGCAGGAGCCGCCGAGCGAGCCCCCGCTCCCGCCCCCCGGCACCGGCGATCCGGGGAAGCGAGCGCTGCTGATCGGGGTCACGAAGTACGACCACCTCGGACCGTCGTGCTACCTGGAGGGGCCGGGGAACGACGTGCGGCTGATGCGGTCCACGCTGGTCCGGTGCTACGGGTTCCGGCCCGAGAACGTCGTCTGCCTCACCGAGGACGAGGGGAAGCCCGAACTGCGGCCGACGCGGGCCAACATCGCCCGCGAGTTCCAGCGGTTGGCAGAGGCCGCGCGGCCCAAGGACCAGGTCGTGGTGCTGCTGGCCGGGCACGGCGACCGGCAGCCCGAGTCCGACCCGCCGGACCCGGTCGCGCCGGAGCCCGACGGCATCGACGAGATGTTCCTGCCCGCCGACGTCAGGCCGTGGCAGGGCCACCCCGAGCGGGTGCCCAACGCGATCACCGACAAGCAGCTCCGCGACTGGCTCGCGGCCGTCACTTCGAAGAAGGCCTACGTGTGGGCGATCTTCGACTGCTGCCACTCCGCGACCCTGGGCCGCGAGGCGGAGCGCGTGCGCCAGCTCCCGCGCGGGGGCCGGGAAGGGGTCATGGTGCCCGACGAGGAGTTCGCCAGGGCCCGCGGCCGGGCCGAGAAGCGGGCCGGCCGCCCCGGCCCGAAGTCTACCGAGCAGTTGCTCGCCCCGGCTTCCGACGAGTACCTGGTGGCGACGTACGCGTGCCGGGAGTACGAGACCACCCCGGAGGGGCCGCAACCGGCGAGCGCGCCCGGGGCGAGGGTTCACGGCCTGCTGACCTACACCATAGTAGGCGTGCTGGAGCAGTCCGCACGGTCGACGTTCCCGGTCACCTATCGCGAGCTGATGCACCGGGTCCAGGCGAGTTACCTGGCCCGGCCGCAGGGGGCACCGACCCCAACCGTTGACGGGGCCGGTGCGAACCGCGTCGTGCTGGGGACCGAGAAGCCGTTCCGACCCGACATCGCGCTGACGCGGGTCCGGGGCGAGTACGTCGCCGGCGTCGGAGACCTGCACGGGATCACGCCTGGGAGCGTCCTCCGGGTCCGCTCGCCGGCCGGCGGGAAGGAGCCGCCGCGGGTGCTCGGGTACGCCCGCGTCGAGCGGACCCGGCCCCTGGATTCGGTCGTCGTCCCGGTCGAGTACGAGGGGACCGCAAAGCCGCCCGAACTGCCCGCGGTCGCGACGTGCGAGGTCGCCGCCGTGGACTACTCGGTGGGGCACCTGCGGGTCGGGGTCGAGGGCAATCGGACCGGCGAGGTGAAGCGGCGGGTCGCGGCGGCGCTCGGCACGCTCCCGAAGGAAGAGGCCGGGCTGTTCCAACTCGTCGGCGACGCCCCGCACCTCGTGGTGCGGGCGACGCCGGCCGGTCCCGAGTTACAGGTGGCTTCTGGTAATCGGCCGCCGGTCCCGCTCCCGCCCCTGGGCACGGAACCGTTCGCGGAGGCGCTCACGCGGAAGCTCAAGGCGGTCCACCGCGCCCGCGGGCTGATCGCGGTCGGCACCAGCCTTGAGGCCGAGCGGACCCGCGGCGGCGACGGGCCGAACATCAAGATCGAGGTGCTGAGTCACAACGGCCCAGGTCAGGGGGTGGTACTCGAGCGGCCGCCGACCGGGTGGGTGTTCCGGCCCGGCGACCGGATCTCGTTCCAGGTGACGAACACCAGTCCCAGCCGCCGCGTCGAGGTGTCGCTCCTGATCGTGGACCCGGACTACAAGATCGACCTGTTCTACCCGGCGCGGAGCCAGGTGAACAAGGCGCTCGAACCCGGCGCGCGGTTCACCACCGGGATCGGGACGATCAGCAACCGGCCGCCGTTCGGTCCCGAGCAGATGGTCGCGATCGTCACCGCCCCGACGAACCCGCCCGTCGACTTCGGGCTCCTGGCGCAGCCGGGGGTGCGGGAGCGCGGGTACACGGCGAAGTCCCCGGTCGCGCAGCTCCTGGAGCGGAGCATGTACGGCACCGGGGTGCGTTCCGGGCTCACCGCGTTGGAACTCGGCGACCAGACCGCCCGCGTCCTGAGCTGGCGCACGGAACCCGCCCCGCGAAAGTGACGCGCCGGTTGGGTAGTCGGCCAGCTCACGGTCGTGGGGGCGAGCCGTGCGGCTCCGTCCCGAGGAACTTGTGTCGAAGTGCCGCTGCGGGTGCCTTGTGCCTGAGTCTCGTGGCGTCACGTTGCGAACTGCTGCTTGAGGTCCGCCGGTCCCATTCACCGAGGGAGTGCATTGACATGACGCACCGCGTCGCTGGGGTCGTGACGGCAATCACGATCTGCCTGGGCTTATCCGGGTGCGGGAGTAAACCCGACGACACCAAGGCCGCACCCGGCGCGGCCGAGGCCGAGGCCGAACGCACCGCCGCAAAGGGAGCGGAGAAGGCCAAGTCGTCGGGCCCCCCCGGGGGCGAGCCCGCGAAAGCCGTGTTCGACTGGACGCTACTATCCACCCCGGGCGACGTCACCGAGCAAATCCGGGGGAACCTTCGCGACGGTACGCTCGATCTGATCGTCGCGAAGATCGTCCTGACCTCATCGGCTCAGTTGGTCAAGGCCGAGATCGACCCGAAGTACTTGGTTCTCACGATCCGGGTCGACGCGCCGGAGCAAGTGGTCCGCTTCGAGGGAATGGCCGGGGCGCTGGGCCACTATTCCCCCCAGGGAGCGCAGTTGCGCCCCGTGTCGATTCCCAGGGACCCGCACAGCGAGCGGTTCCAGAGAAAGGGTGTCCTCCAGATCGGGGTCAGGCACCCGCACCCGGAACGGGTCCAGGTCGCGCTGAACCGCCCGCCCACCACGCCGCGGTTCGAGATTCCGAAACCGACGAGGCCCGACCCGAGCCAGTACAAGCCGTTCCCGGGCCAGCCGGAGGAGCCGGTGGCGGCGAAAATCGATCCCCTGCTCCCGGACCCGGGCACGGGGTACAAGCCGCGGTCCGAGGTCTTCTCGCAACTCGCCGCGGCGGTGTCGTACCAGTACACGATGCCGGGACGCGACACCACGAAATGGAGCAAGGAGTTCTGGCGGAAGCACGCCTCGCAGGCGGGGGCCAAGTACCCGGACCCCGGCGTCCAGAAGTACGCCTCGGCGATCCTGGCGCGGGCCAAGTCCGATGCGGCGGTGGACCCCCGGTCGTTGCGCGCCGAGTTGCTCAGCAAAGCGGAGAACCTCGACCGCCGGATGCTCGGCTTCGGCACCCTGAAAGGGTACGAACCCGGGCCGATGGGCGACCGGCCGGTGTTCGCACGGGGGAACGAGCCGGACCCGGCCGCACAGGCCGAGGCCCAGCGGCTCCGGCGAATCGCTCAGATGAGCGACGCCGAGCTCAAGGACTGGGCGACGAAGCAGCGGGACCAGAACACCTTTGAGGACCTCTTCTTTGGTGACGGGGTCACGAACAACAGAGAGGATCAGTACAAGAACCTCGTCACGGATGCGTACAAGGCACTTGCGGCCGAGGCGAAGAAGACGGCCGGCCCCGCGTCCAAGGTCCCCCTGGTGAAGCTGACGCGGCCCGATTCCTCGCGCTTCACGCTCCGCAACACCAGCGGCCGCACCCTCACGGACGCGTGGCTGAGTACGAACTGGGCGTTCACCAAGAGCGACAAGGCGAACGAGTTCGGCCGCGGCAACGGGATGTTCGTCTTCATCCCGGTCTGGAAGCCGAACGAGGACGTCGCGTTGACCCTGATCCCGCGGGAGCCGAGTGTGCTCCAGACCGTCGTGAGTCTCTACGCACGGGAAGCGTCGTTCGAGGACGACAGGTTCACGTTGCTCGATCCGAAGAACCCGAGCTTGAAGTAGGCGGCGTCAATAGACCGGGGCAAGTCGGTCAGAGAGGTCGACTCAGGTCGTCCTGTACAACAATGATGTCTGCGGGTACCACAGGGACTTTCCGGGGCCGGTCGAGGTCGTCGTCCGAGCGGATGTCCGTTGTTCAGACCGGCGGTGGGCAGACCGCTTCCAGCGCCCACCGCAAGGCCCGGGGCGGCCGCGATCGGAACCGAGGTGCTGCCCTCGGCGTGTGCCGCGCCGACCGCCCACGCGGCCGGGGACGTGGCGAAGTCACGAGATGTGCGTGCGGGAAGGCGTGGGGCCAGGCCGCATCGCGGAGATAGTGCCTCAGGAGGCCACCGAGCCGCGACCGGCACCGGACCCGCTCCGCGGGGGAACGGGACCACGGCCGGCTCGTGCTCCGCAGAATCAAGTGAACGGTCCCCGGTGAGGGGCACGCTGCCCACGCCCTGGTGCGGACGCTCACCGTTGTCGTGTGCCAGGAACTCGGTCGCGAGGTGCCGCAGGTGGCCCGCGCCCAGCACCACGAAGTGGTCGAGCGGCTCCTTCCGCAACGTCTGCGCGAGCCGCTCGGTGTGGGTGATGAGTGTCCATGTTCGGGGACATCGGGCCGACCCTCTTCCCCTCGCACCCGTCGGCCGCCAACACCGCGTCGAAGTGGCCGTTTAACTTCGAGTCGTGGTCGATCAAGAGGTGCGTCGCGGACAGGCCCCAGTCGGCCATCTGCATCGATGCCTTGCGGGCCTGCTGCCTGAACCACTCGTCGGTCGGGTTGGCGGAGATCCCGACCTCGAACGCACGCTGGGTGCCGACGTGGATGACGAACAGCAGGTATAGGTCCACGAACCCGCCCTCGTCGCTGTCCGCACCGTGAGGAAGTCGCTGGCCCACAGGGTCCCCGCGTGCCGCCGCACGAACCCTTCCCATGTGCCGCGGCCCGCTCCGGGGCCGGGCCTCCTCCCTCCATGCCGGTCGCCACCGTCTCGCCGCTCACGAACCGAGCGCCGGGTCAGTGCCGCTCGGGCACGCCGCACGTAAACACTCCTGGTTCGAAACGGGGTGACAGCTTCCGGGACCGTTCCGGGCCGCCCGACCGGCTCACCGCAGGAGGCCCTTGATGACGTGCCCGTGAACATCGGTCAGGCGGCGGCGGATGCCGTCCTGGTAGTACGTCAGCCGCTCGTGGTCCAACCCGAGCAGGTGGAGCGCGGTGGCGTGGAGGTCGTAGCAGTAGGTGGGCTGGCCGGTCGCCTGGTACCCGAGGTCGTCGCTCGCACCGTACGCCACACCGCCCTTCACGCCCCCGCCGGCCATCCAGGCCGTGAACGCGCCCGGGTTGTGGTCCCGGCCCGCCCCCTGGGCGGCCGGTTGCCGCCCGAACTCGGTCGTGCAGATGACCAGCGTCGAATCCAGGAGCCCGACCCGCTTCAGGTCCTTGATCAGTGCGGCCGCGCCGCGGTCCAGGACCGGCCCCCAGTACCCGTGGTCCCGGGCCAGGTCCTCGTGGCTGTCCCAGTTCGGGCGGACCTTCTTGGCCGTCGTGTTCTCGGCACCGCAGTACACCTGAACGAACCGCACGCCGCGCTCGACGAACCGGCGGGCGAGGAGGCACTGCCGCCCGAACGGGCCGGTGTCGGGGTCGTCGAGCTGGTAGAGGCGCTTCGTCTCGGCGGTCTCGCGGCTCAGGTCGGCCACCTCGGGCGCGCTCAACTGGAGCCGCCCGGCGAGTTCGTACGCCGCGATCCGGGCCCCGAGTGCGGTGTCCCCGGTGCGCTCCCGGGCGTGGGCTGTGTTCAACTCCCGGAGCATGTCCCGGACCGGGGCGTCGGCCTCGGGTCGCCCGGCCAGACCCTTCGGCGGGAACAGGTCCGTGATCAGGTCCTTGTCGGCACCCGACTCGATGAGCGTTCCCTGGTGAACCGCCGGCAGGAACCCGGCCCCCCAATTCGCGACGCCGCCGGGGGGCAGGCCCCGGGGGTCCGGGAGCACCACGAACGCCGGCAGGTTGTCCCCCACGGTTCCGAGCCCGTAGGTTACCCAGGATCCCATGCTCGGGAACCCCGGGCGGGTGAACCCGCTGTTCATCATGAACATCGCCGGCCCGTGCAGCGCCGACTTGCTCTGCATCGAGTGAACGAACGCCAGGTCGTCCACGCACCCGGCCAGTTGGGGGAAGAGGTCGCTCACCCACTTCCCAGACTCGCCGTGCTGGCGGAACTTCCAGAACGAGGGGCGGCAGTTCCCCGGCTTCGAGGCGAAGAACGTCAGCTTGCCGTCCGGGTCGAACGGCTTGCCCGCCCGCTTCTCCAGCTCCGGCTTGTAGTCGAACGTGTCGACGTGGCTCAGCCCCCCGGGGCAGAAGATCTGGATCACCCGGGTCGCTTTCGCCGGGTGGTGCGGGGGCCGCGCCGCGAGCGGGCTCGCCCCGCCGGCGGTCTCCGCGGCGAGGTGGCCGTCGCGGTGGAGCAGCGAGGCGAGGGCGACGCCGCCGAGTCCGCCGCCAGCCCGCCACAGGAAGTCACGTCGGTCCATGTCGGTCCCCGGTCGGAGGTGGCATCGGGCGGTCAGTCGACGTACACGAACTCGGTCGCGTTCAGAAGGATCCGGCAGAGCACCGGGAGGCCGTGCGCCCGGACCACCTCCGCGCCCCGCCCGGTCTCGGCCGGGGTCGCGGGTCGGCCGAAGGCCAGAACGAAGGCCCGGTTCACCTGCGCGTCGACCTGGTCCCCCGCCTCGGCCTTCACCCGGGCGGCGAAGTAGCCAGCCTGCTTGAGGGTGAACGCGTTGTTCATCAGTGCGAGCGCCTGGAGGGGCGTGGTGGTGGTCGAGCGGGTGGGGGTCAGGTTCGCCGGGTTCGGACAATCGAGGGTGGTGAGGAACTGGTGCGGGGTCGTGCGGACGGCGAACCGGTAGACCGTCCGCCGCCATACCTCGGGGGCGTCGGGAGGCAGGTACTCGTACACCGGCGCGTACGCCTCCGTGTACCGAAAGTCCTGGTACCCGGGTCCGTGCATCTCCCGGTTCAGCTTCCCGCTCACCGCGAGAATCGTGTCGCGGATCGCTTCGGCCTCCAGCCGCCGCGGGGGGAACCGCCAGAGCATGCGGTCCGCCGCGTCTCTCGCCAGTCCGGCCGCGACCGGCTTCGAGGATTGCCGGTACGCGGCCGAGGTGCAGACGAGTCGGTGGAGTTCCTTGACCGACCAGCGGCGGGCGGCGAACTCCTCAGCGAGCCAGTCGAGCAGTTCCGGGTGGGACGGCTTCCCGCCGCCGAGGCCGAAGTCGCTCGGGGTGTCCACGAGCCCGGTCCCGAAGTGGTAGTGCCAGATCCGGTTCACCGCCACGCGCCGGGTGAGCGGGTTGCGCGGGTCGGTAATCCACTCTGCCAGGGCGGTCCGGCGCTCGCCCTCGGGCGTCGCCGCGGTCCCGAGTGCGGCCGGGAGCGGCAGGCAGGAAACGGCACCCGGCGCGACTTCCGCCTGGGGGTCCTCCGGGTTGCCCCGGCGGTGGACCCGGACCGGGGGGGGCGGGTCGGACTCGACCGCGTAGACGCGCGGCCCGGCCCCCCCGCTCAGTTCGCGCCGCACCTCCGTGGCCCGGAGGGTCAGGGCCGCGATGTCCTTCCACCGGTCCGGGGGCACCCCAGCGGCGTCGGCCGCCCGCAGCCACGGGTCGGCGAACCCGACCTGGTCGTGCGAGATCCCGTTCCCGTTGTCCGTCGCCATGAGCGTGAGGAACCGGGCGTCGGCCGGGACGCGGATCGAGACCCGAGCGGGGCCGTCGTCGCGCCCGAACGCGAGCCGCCGGTACTGCTCCCTGCCATCGACGTAGACGAACGCACTCGCGCCGGCCTTCTCGGTCTTGCCGAAGTATCCGACGGTCGCGGTGAACGTGAGTTCGCGGGGCGCGCCCGCCGCACGCAGGGCCGCGAGGTCGAACGTCACGGCGGCGTTGGCGTGGAGGCCGAGCAGCGTGTGCCCGCCGGCCGCGTAGTCGGTTTCCCCGAGTTTGGTCGAGAACTGGGCGTTGACCGGCCCGTTGCGGACCGCGTCCCAGACCTGCGCGGACGTCTCCGGCACGTCCTTCACGACCAGACCGGTCGAGGTGACCGGGGTTCCCGCTGGGGCCGCGGTCGGGACCACGAGCCCGTCCACGAACCGGACGTCGGACCTCGCGTAGGTGTTCGGCTTCACTCCCGCGAGGAGTTCGCGGGTCGCGTCCTGACTGCGGCCGGAGAGCGGGTCGATCCCGCGACCGGGCGTCCCGGTCCCGCGGCCGTCGCCGCCGCCGACGATGTCGGCCAGGTCGTACGCGCCGCCGGTGGCGGTCACGCGATCGGCCCGCACCTTCACCAGGGCCGCTTCGAGTTCGGCCCGGCGGGCGACCGAGGGGCCGCTCGCGGGCAAGGGCCGGTCCGCCCGCTTGACGCCGGCGAACACGGCCGTGAGGGCGAAGTACTCGCGCTGACTGATCGGGTCGATCTTGTGGTCGTGGCACCGGGCGCAGTTCACCGTGAGCCCGCACGCCGCGGTCATGACCTGGGTGACCATGTCGTCCAGGTCGTCCGCCCGGGCGGCCCGCCGGAGCACCTCGCTCCTCGTCTCGGCCTGCCCCACGAAGTCCCACGGGCCGGCCGCGAGGAACCCGGTGGCGGAGACCGCGTCGGGGTCCTTCGGGCGGGCGACGTCGCCGGCGATCTGGTCGGCGAGGAACCGGTCGTACCGGAGGTCGGCGTTGAGCGCCCGGATCACCCAGTCCCGGTACCGCCAGGCGTTGTCCCGCCGCATGTCCCGCTCGAACCCGTGGGTGTCGGCGTAATGTGCGACGTCGAGCCAGTGCCGGGCCCACCGCTCGCCGTAGTGGGGCGACGCGAGGAACTCGTCCACGAGCCGCTCGTAGGCCCCCGGCCGCTCGTCGCGCAGGAACGCTTCGACCCGCTCGGGGGTCGGCGGCAGCCCGAGGAGGTCGAACGACAGCCGGCGGATCAGGGTCCGCCGGTCCGCCTCCGGCGACGGGCTCAGTCCCTCCCGTTCGAGCCGGGCGAGAACGAACCGGTCGATCTCGTTCCGCGGCCAGTCGGCGTTCAGCACCCGCGGCACCGCGGGGCGCGCCACCGGCTGCCAGGCCCAGTGCTGCTTTCGCGGGTCCGGACCGGCCGCGTCGCCGCCCGGCCATTCGGCCCCGGCGTCGATCCACTTGCTGATCGCGGCGGCCTGGTCTTTCGTGAGGGGGTCGCCCTTCGGCGGCATGCGAAGGCCCGGATCGGCCGACACCACCCGGCGCACGAGTTCGCTCTCGCCGCTCTTCCCCGGGACGATGGCCGGGCCCCCGTCGCCGCCCGCGAGCGCGGGTGCCCGGGCGTCCAGCCGGAGGCCGCCCCGTTGCTTGTCCGCCCCGTGACAGGAGACGCACCGCTCTCGGAGGACCGCCCGCGCGGCGTCGCCGTCCTTCGGGCCGTCCGCCGCGACCGGGGTGACCGCCAGGAGGACGAGGAGACCGGAGAGGCGCATGGCGGTGGGTCCGAGCGGAAGAGGTCTCACGGTCGCGTCCCTGTGAGTTGTCGCGGCGAGGCGGGCAGTGCGAACGGGGAGGCAGCCAAGCGGGCTCAGCGCGCAGCGGGGGGGGCCGGTTGATCAACGAGGGCGAACGCGAGTGCCGGATCGCCGCCCTCGGGGACGTCGGCGGTCAGGGTCGTGTTCACGTTGTACTGGGCGGGGATGTACTGCTCGAACTTCGGGGCGTTCACGACCTTGTCGATCCCCGCGGCGCGGCTCGCCCGGACCTTGACGCGGTAGGGGCCGGGCAGGAGCTTGAGCGCGAACGCACCATTGCGGACGTCGGTGCCCTCGGGGCGGCCCGCCGGGTCCGCCGGTTCGAACGTGATGGTGCCCTCGGGGAGGGGCCCCCCGCGCCAGGTCACGGTTCCGCCGACCTGTGCACCGGTTGGGGCACCGCCGCAGCCCGTCAGACCTGTCAGCAGGGACACGAGTGCCACCGCGGTCGCGAGGCGTCCGGAGCGAATCATGAGGAGAACTCCAGCGGGCGGGCGGGAACCGCCGGGGCCGCTCCCGCCGGTCGGGGCACCAGCGGGAGCGGGCCGGCCGCTCAGAAATCGTTAGCGACTTCGCCCCCGGCGCGGGTCCCCGCGTTGAGGTAGTTCGAGGGGGTGACGCCGTTCGTGATGAACCGGACGGAGCCGTCCGTCATCACCGCGTTGACGCCGCCGGTGTGGCGGCTCCGGGCGAGGGTGTACCCGCCGATGAAGTTCGTAGCGGGCTGGCTCGGGGCAGCGGGCAGCACCTCGGTGCCGTACTCGAGCACGTCCTTGATCGACGAGTTCGGCGGGTATATGGTGCTGAACACCGTGCCCCCGTGGATCGGGTTCCAGTAGCTCCCGCGCATGTCGAGCGGGGACGGCCCGGCCGTGTTGGTGCCCGTCGCCTGGTTGAGTTCGGACCCGAGCAGCGTGTTGCTCGTGCCGTCCGTGACGTCGGTGATCCGGGTCTTCGACGCGCCGTAGATGACCCCGTTCAGGTCAGTCCCGACCGAGGAGGAGGCGGTCCCCGCGTACGCGGTGCTCCCGGCGCACAGGGCATAGTTACCCTTGAAGGCGGTGTCGACGGCAACTGCGGACTCCGACGGGCACCGGAGGGTCGGGATCTGTCGCGTGGCCGCGGTCGTGAGCCAGGGGCCCGGGAGGTTCGGGGCAGCGTTCCACTCGGCGAGCAGGTTCCCCTGCTCGATGTAGCTGAGGATGTCGAGGTGCCACCCGCGGCGATCGTTCGCCGCGGCGGCGTTGTCGGCGCGGTAGAACCCGCCGGGCACGGCCGACGGGAACCGGCTCATGGAGTCGTGGTGCGCGTGTAGCGCGAGCCCGAGTTGCTTCAGGTTGTTCTGGCACTTGGCCCGGCTCGCAGCCTCGCGGACCTTCTGGACCGCGGGCAGGAGGAGCCCGATCAGGATCGCGATGATGGCAATCACCACCAGCAGTTCAATCAGCGTGAACGCCCGCCGGGAGGGAGCGCGAACCGGCCAATAGTGTTGATGAGAGGTCTGTGAGATTTTCATAGCAGATTCTGGATGGGATGAGAATAAAGTTGTTCAGCCGGGGGCTGGTACTGTATCAATCTTTTAAGGAAGTTGCAACCGGTATAGACCGGTTCGGGTTCGCTGTGGGAAGCGACGCACTCGGGGCGGAGGAGCAGTGGGATAGGGGTGGATCACTCCTCCACAATCCGGAGGACTCGTGTCGGCTATAAAATGCAGTCGGAATCGAAATGCCAAGCCATCGCGTGACCTGTCACAGGTCCGCTGCGGCGGGTGAAGGCCGAGATCGGGGGCGGATTGACGCAAGCCAGTGGGGGACGCAAGGAGTACAAGGACGACGAGGGGAAGGTCTCCAAAGTGGTCCAGTGGTTCGGGTACAAGTTGCACCTGTTGGTCGATGCGAGACACGAGGTGGTGTTGGCTTCCACATCACCGACACCAAGGTGGGCGACAAGGGGTGAATCGAGGCGCTAATCGAACAGGCGCAGGTCAACCTGCCGGCGGACCCCATTGAGACGCTGGCGTACGACAAGGCGGTGGACGACAGTAAGTCCCGCGAATCGCTGCACGACGCGGGGATCAAGCCCCTGATCCAGAACCGCGCGACGTGGCCCAGGGACGGCGAGCAGGAGCAGGCGATCGGCGGGCGTGTTCCGCTGCAAGTGGTTCACGACGAGTTGGGCATGGTGCACTGCTACGACACGTCGAGCACGACGCCGGTCCCCCAGGCGATCAGCTACGCGGGCCACGATAGGAGCCGCGGGGCGTTAAATTAGCAGTGCCACGCGGTGGTCGAGGGGTTCCGATGTGCGAGCGCGAAGACGTGCATCGCGGGGAAGTCGTACGGCATGACGGTGCGTGTGCCGGAGGGATCGAGCGGCGTCGGTTCCCGTCGATCCCGCGAGCGACGCCCCAGTTCGAGCGCCTGTGTAAGGGCCGCACGAGCGTGGAGCGTGAGAACAACCGGCTGAAGGTGTTCTGGGGCCTGGACGACGGGTACGTGGTGGGCTCGCGTCGGGTCTGCGCCCATGTGGTCGCGGTCCGGATCATTCACTCGGCGTTCGCGACGCTGTTGGCGAACGCCCAACGCCAGGAGGGTTCGTTCGGAACCATGAAGCTCTCACCCGCCGCCAACAAGTTACAGGAACTCATCGGCGAAGGTGCAGAGGCAACCCCCGGAGGGGAGAGATAGAAGTCCACATCGCAAGCCCCTCCCCGTAGAACCGTTCGCTTGGTGCACGTGGGACAAGACCAGCGCGCGGGTGAATGATTGAGTATTAGGCCGATCGTGCGGCATTACGGCCGTTATATACGTGTCGCCATTGCGCGAAGCCATCCGCTCGCCAAATCTTTATCTTCCGCCCCAGGCACCGGGGTGTTCGCGAACGGGGCGGCTTCAGGTTCCGCGGCCGCGACCCGTTTAGTGAGTGGTCCACCGCCGTTACGGATGAGCGGCGGGACCGGTCCGAACGGAACATCCCGGGGCGGTCCGGCGCCACGAATCGTGTCCAGAAACGGGTCAGAAATGTCTCGCGCTGTTAACCGGATCGGCTGTTAGTTTTGTGTGCAGACCCTTTAGACAGTCCGGTTAACACCTCGGAGTTCGAGGAGTGTCACACTCGGACACCGAGAGGTACTCGACACTTCGCCCGGTTAACACTCACATGCGGCCACCACGTCTTGCGATCCCCTAGAAATCCCTGATGATGGTGACGTTCCCGCGCGCGAATCTCGCGCGCGTGTTCGCGCGCGGGAGTTCGAGGGGTGTTCCGCTCGGGGAGCTTTCTGTCCGGTTACGGAACTTCGGCACAGACGAGTTAACGGAGCACCCCGGGAGTTTGGCCCCCGGGGTGCGGCCATTTTACCCTAGAATTCCAAGGGTTTCGCGCTTCCGCGGACGCTCGTCAAAGTCTCCAGTTCGAAAGAGATCACTCGGGGTCCGAGCGCAACCCACGGGGTTACACTCGGACCCCGAGTGTCTCCCCGAAAAACCTCAGTGTCTCGCCCCCGAGACGGACACGCCGGTTAACACTCGACCGTCAAGAGTGGCGACCGTTCGCCTCGGCTTGAGAGGCAAGCGGGTTCCGCCCGTACGAGGAGCACCCGCCGCAACTGCGGCGGGTGGGTGTCTCCGTGGCTCTGCCGACGGGTTCTTCGGATCTCACGGGTTCCGCGGGGTGACCGCCCCCGCAGTGGCCACCACATCGTAGACGATGGCAGTGGCAGATTGCTTCCGATCCACCACGACCGCCGTCCGCCCGTCGGGAGCGAAAGCGACCACGCTGCCGCTGCCGTCGTTTGTCGCAGGGAGTTTCATTTGCCCGATCCCCGTCCCACGGGCGCCGTCGAACAAATTGAGGAACCAATCGGAGCCTCTCGCGAGACTCACGACCAACTTCCCGTCTGCGGACAACTGGTAGCTGTTTTGCAGGCCTCTGTCGGCGAGAACTGCGATCGACGTTCCGGTGTGCCCGTCGACGAGAACGCGAGTGGCGCTGTCGCCGTTGAACCCGTTACACACGAGGACTCTCGCGTCACGCGACGCAAAGAGAACGTAGAGGGGCCGGCCCACGGGACCGAACTTCCACTCCCCGTCCGCTTCACCGCTTGGGAGCTTGAACCACTGCCCCCGGCCAAAGTTATCGACCACGAGGACCCGCGATGAGTCGGCGTTGAACAGGACCGACCCGCTCTGCCATTCGGTCGAGAGAACGTCCTTCCCGGTGCTGGTGTCGCGAACGCGGAGCGGCGTTGTGAACCTCTCGGCACTCGTCACCGCGTTCAGCCACTTCCCGCGGCGACTCAGCGCGGCGTAGCGGCCGTTCGGGGACGCCTGGAAGACGACGTCGGGCTCCTCGTTACCCGTGGCCGGGGGTAAGACCGGTAGAGTGATCCGTGCCGCCGCGTTGCCGTTCTTGTCCGTCACCAGCAACTCTTTATCCCCGAAACAGGCCGCACCAACCTTCCCGTCGTTCAGGATCGCAACGAGGAGCGGGCCGTTCGACTTCCCGGGCGTCATTACTTCCCGTGTGCCCCCGCTCTTGACGTCCATCACGACGACGCGCCGATCCGCGCCCGTGAAAACAACTGACCGCCCCTCGAGATCGAATTGTGCGCTTTCCGCCCCGAGGTTCCGGAGCGGATACCGCTGCCGCTCTTGGAACACCGAAGCCGCGGGTGTCGGGTCCGGCGTCGGATTGGGCGGCGTGTCCTTTGGCCTCCCCTCGGGGCCGGACCCGTCCTGGCCCTTGAAGAGTAACCCGAGAGCGGTCGTTTCGGTGCCGACGATCTTCCCGACGATCCCGACGACCGGGGCCCCGTCGCTCAGCACCTTGCTCACGTCGCCCTCGCCGTTGAAGCCGGCCCACTCGCCCTCGTAACTGTCCTTGGGGTCGAGGGTCCCGTCCCCCTTGACCCTCATGTACGTGAGGGAGAACCCGTTGCACCACCACCCGGCCTTGCCCGTCATCCCGCCGACCGCGTACCCGGCCCGCGCCCGCATCGTCACCGCCCCGGCGAAGTTGGTCCCGAACGACTTGCCGGCCTCCTCCCTGCCGCTCACCCGGTAGATCGGGCGGACGGCGCGGGCGATGTCGGTGGCCCCGAACTTCGCGAATCGGACGTCCAGCCCGACCAGCGTCGCCCCCTCGGGGCCGACCGTCTTGAACTTCGGGTCGTGCTCGATCGACCCGAAGATGTACGGCTCCTTGCCCGGGGGCACGACGTTCGCGCCCTTGGGCGTCGGGGTGATCGGCTCCTTGCCCCCGGTCACGGCCTTCGGGCCCTTGGGCACCGAATCGGGGCCTTGCACGCCGGCAACGGGCGGGTCGGGTTGCTTGCCCCGGCCCGTGAGCACTGCGGCGGCCGCGATCAGAACGATTACCCCCAGTGCGATCGCACCGCCGGCCCATGCGGGGAGCCCGCCCGCCGCCCGGGGCTTCTTCCGCGACGGCCGCGGCCGCTCCGAATCCTCGTCTCGCTCCCGCCGCCGCTTCCGTGCCGGGGGGTCGTCATCCTCCCGATCGCGGTCCCCCCACGCCGCATCCAAAGTCGGGCTGCGGGTCGTGGCGGTCGGCTTTGCGGTCGAGTCGAGCTGGTCCAACTCGGCGAGCACCCGGGCGAACGACGCCGGCCGCGCCTTCGGGTCTTCTTCCAGGCAGCGGCCGAGCAGGTCGGCGAGGCCGGGTGGGAGCCCCTGCCAGTGGCGGAGCGTCGGCTGTGGGGTCTGGAAGAGGGCGAAGCAGCAGGATTTGGCCCACCCGTAAACGTCCGAGTACGGTCCGACCTTTGCGCCGTTGCCGCGGCCCATCTGCTCGGGTGCCGCGTAGTCGACTGTCCCGGCGATGCTCTCCCCGGCCAGCGTCTTCGACGCCCGGGACGTCGACACGTCCGGCCCCGCGCGGTGGCGGACCGCGAGCCCGAAGTCGATCACGCGGACCTCGAACGCGTCGCCGCTCCGCCGCACCAGCACGTTCCCGGGCTTCACGTCTCGGTGCAATATCCCTTTCGCGTGAGCCGCCCCGAGCGCCTCGGCCAGGCTGCGGGCCAGTGGGATCAGGCCTTTCACGGCGACCGGCCCGTTCGCACGGACGTGCTCGTCGAGTGCCTGCCCCGGGAAGTAGTCCATGACCACGAACGGGCGGTCCTTCGTCGCCGCCTCCGCGTACCCGCAGTCGGTGACCCGGACGATCCCGGGGTGTTGGATCCCCGCCGCCGCCCGGGCCTCGGTGAACACCGCCTCGAAGTCCTGGTCGGGGCCGGCGCCGGAGAGCGTCTTCACCACGACGTGCGCGTCCATGTACTTGTGCTTGCACAGGAACGCGACGCCGAACCCGCCCGCGCCGAGGATGCGCTGCGGGACGTACTTACCGACGGGGAACGGCGCGAACCGCCGGCCGTCGCAGCGGACGGCCGACACCAGCTCCTTCAACGCACTCGTCCAGTCCCGCGACTCGAGCGCCGCCCGGTAGGCGTTCAGGTGGGCCGCACCCTTCGCCACCGGGTCATCGACCGATTGAGCAACTGCGGCGAAGTCGGACTGCGCGGCGGCGAACTCCCCGGCGGCGACCTCCAGCATCCCGACCGCGTTTTGCAGCGCCGGGCGGTCGGCCCGCTCGGACTCCGGGAGCCGACGGTACTGCGCGATCACCTTCTTCACGAGCTCGCGCTCGCCGTCGGTTCGGACCGACAGGCTGTCGTGGGGCCGCACGGCGGGGCGGCCGGTCTGGTCGAGCTTCCCCTGGAGGGCGAGGATCGCCTCCATGATCTGCCGGTTCTGGTCGCCGAGCCGGTCCTGCTCGGCGCGGATGTCCAGGGCGACGGCCTTGACCTCGGCCACCCCGGCGGCCAGTTCGCCGAGCGCCGCGTCGAGGCGGTCGGCCTGCTCGGTGACCAGGCGGTCGAGGGACGCGAACTGGTTCTGCTGGGCCTCGGCGAGCCCCTCCAGCCGCGCGAACGTGAGCCCGCGAGCGAGTTCGGCGTCCCGCTCCACGGCCCGGCGGAAGAAGTACCGGACGGCGACGCCGAGCACCGGTAGGGCCGACCCGCCGGGGCGGAACCCGACCACCGCGGCCAGCGCCGGGTACCCCTCCGCGGTGAGGTCAACGGCGACCGCGGCGGCGGCCCGCCACTGTGCGGCGGCGAGGTCCGCGGGGTCGTCGAACCGCGCGAACACGCCGACCGACTCGGCCATGCCCGCGGGCGTGAGGCCCGTCGGCTGGAGGTGGCCGGCCTTGCGGGCGGCGCGGAGCTCGCGCGCCGCGGCCCTGCGGTCGACCGGGTAGTTGCCGTCCACGTTGGCGGCCGCGAGCAGCCCGCGGACGTCGTGCCGGAACGCCTTCATGTCGCCGGCCGCGACCGCCCCCTGGAGGCGGTCCCAGAGCGAGTCGCCGGCGAGGACCAGTTCGAGCGCCCGCCACGCCCGGTCGGTGGCCGCCTCGATGGCGGCCGTCAGCCGCGACGACTGGTCGGTGAAGCGGGCCTGGAGGAAGCTCAGTGCGGGGGCCAGCGCCGCCGCGGCCGTGCGGCCGCCGGGGTCGCCGACCGCCGCCGAGAACTTGGCAACGGACGCGGCCCCGGCGACGAGTTGTTGGAGGGCGACTCCGATCAGGTGCTCCGAGACCATGTCCGTTCCTTGGTCGAGGGGATTCGGGGGCCTGCGGACACCGCCCGGCCCGGCCGGTGGGTCCCGAGGTGTGCATGCGTACCCGCCCGGTTGGGCCGCGGGGCGATCGACCGTCCCCAGAGAAGATACCCGCCCGAAGCGACGGTGTCGATTCGCAACGGTCACGGAGGCTGCCCGACCCTTTCCCCGACGCTCCGGGCGCCGTTGGTGTAGTTAACAGGTAGAGACGCTTTCGTCCCGCCAGACAGCCGCCGGTCGCCGAGCGAAGGTCGCTGTGGGCCCACCCCCCGAGGTGCCCACGTGACTCCGTACCCCGACCCCGCTGGCCTCACCCCCGACGACCGGCTCCGCGAGCTCGCCCGGGTCCTCGCGACCGGCCTGCTCCGCCTCGCGCTAGCGGCCGCTGTCCCCGCCACTTCTGGGCTCGCAGAACGGGAGCCGGGCCACTATTGGGTCATGCCGATCCCGGCGGCCGCTGTCCCCGCCACTTCTGGCCTCGCAGAACCCTCGGAATTCCGCGCGAACGACCTTGCGGTGTCGCCCGCAAAGAGCGTCACTGTCCACGCCGGTTGACGCGCCCCGAGACCACCAATTTGTAGGAGATTAACGATGGGAGTGAACGTCGCGCGGGAGGTCGCCGCGCTCCAGCGGATGACCCCCAAGGAGCTCTCCCGCCGGTTCGCCGAGGTGTTCGGCGAGCCCACCAACGCCCGCAACCGCGTGTGGCTGGTCCGCCGCATCGCGTGGCGGCTCCAGGCCCTCGCCGAGGGTGACCTGTCCGACCGGGCGCGGAATCGCGCGAACGAGCTCGCGTGCGACGCCGACCTGCGCCTCAACCCGCCCGCAGCACCACGGGCGCCGGAGCCAGCCGCGGCCGCGGAGCGGACCCGCACCAAGGAGCCCGCGGCCGAGGCGGACGCCCGGCTCCCGGCCCCGGGCACGGTCCTCACGAGGGCCTATAAGGGCGCCACGATCCAGGTGAAGGTCCTGGCCCGCGGGTTCGAGTACGCCGGCACCGTGTACGGGTCCCTCAGCGCCGTCGCCAAAGCGGTCACCGGGAGCCACTGCAACGGGTTCCTGTTCTTCAAACTCCACACGAAGGGCGGTGCCGCGTGACCACCACGAAGAACAGGCCCGAGTCCCGCGCGACCGTGAAGTTGGTGCGGTGCGCGGTGTACACCCGCAAGTCCACCGAGGAGGGGCTCGAGCAGGAGTTCAACTCCCTCGACGCCCAGCGGGAGGCCGGCGAGGCGTACGTCCGCAGCCAGGCCGGCGAGGGGTGGGCGCTCAACCCGGACCGGTACGACGACGGCGGGTTCACCGGGGGCAACACCGACCGCCCCGCCCTCCGGCACCTGATGGCCGACATCGAGGCCGGCAAGGTGGACTGCGTGGTCGTGTAGAAGGTGGAACGGCTGTCCCGCAGCCTCCTCGACTTCGCGCAGATGATGCGGACCTTCGAGGACCGGAGCGTGTCCTTCGTGAGCGTGACCCAGCAGTTCAACACGGGCACGTCGATGGGCCGGCTGGTGCTGAACGTGCTCCTGTCCTTCGCCCAGTTCGAGCGGGAGATCATCTCCGAGCGGACCCGGGACAAGATCGCCGCCACCCGCCGCAAGGGCAAGTGGGCCGGGGGCCACCCGGTCCTCGGGTACGACGTCGACCCCAACGGGTACCGCCTGGTGGTCAACGCGGACGAGGCCGAGCGGGTGCGGGCCATCTTCGCCCTGTACCTCGAGCACCAGGTCCTGCTCCCGGTGGTCCGAGAGTTGGAACGCCGCGGGTGGGTGGGCAAGCGGTGGGCCACCCGCCGGGGCCCGGAGCGGGGCGGGGAGCCGCTCACCCGCACGAGCCTGTACCGGCTCCTCACCAACCCCGTCTACGTCGGCAAGGTCAAGTACAAGGACGAGGTCCACGACGGCGAGCACCCGGCGATCGTGGACCCCGGGGTCTTCAGGCGCACCGGGGCCATGCTCCGCCGCAACGGGGCCACCGGTGGCGCCACCGTCCGTGGGGCGTTCGGATCGCTCCTCAAGGGGCTCCTCAAGTGCGGCCCGTGCGGGTGCGCCATGTCCCCGACGCACACCACCAAGGGGGCCCGCCGGTACCGGTACTACGCGTGCGTCGCGGCCCAGAACAAGGGCCGGGCCACCTGCCCCACGAAGGCGGTGCCCGCGGAGCCGGTCGAGCAGTTCGTGGTGGACCAGGTGCGGGCCGTGGGCCGCGACCCGGCGGTGCTCCGCGGGGTCCTCGACCAGGCCCGCGCGGTCCACGCCGAGCGGACCGCCGAGCTCGAGACCGAGGAGAGCGGGCTCACGAAGGACCTGACCGCGTGGCACCGCGAGGCCACCCGGCTGTCGGTGCAACTCCGCCCCGGCGGGGACAACGGGGACGTCGTCGGGCGGCTGGCCGAGCTGCACGAGCGGATCGGCACCGTCGAGGGCCGGGTCACGCGGGTCCGGGACCAGATCAAATCAGTGGCCGCACAACTCATCGACGAGGGGGCTGCGGCCTCGGCCCTGGCCGCGTTCGACCCGGTGTGGGGGACGCTCACCCCGCGGGAGCAGGCCCGGGTGGTCGGGCTCCTGGTCGAAACCGTCGGGTTCGACGGCCGCACCGGCACCGTCGCGGTCACCTTCCGGCCCGCCGGAATCACCACTCTCGCGAAAGAACTGACCCAACACGCGCTCGAGGAGGACGTCGCATGAACACGCACAGCGCACCGCTAGCGGTGGCGGGCACGGTCCACTTCGGCCGAGCCGGGCGCGGGGCCCGCAAGGTCCTGCGGCTCGGGCCCGCGCCGGCCGAGCCCGCGCCCGGACGCGTGCCCCGGGTGGCCCGGCTCACGGCCCTGGCGATCCGGTTCGACCGGCTCCTCCAAGACGGCACGGTCGCGGACCAGGCCGCGCTGGCCCGGCTCGGGCACGTGACGCGGGCCCGGGTGAGCCAGATCATGTCCCTCCTGCACCTCGCCCCCGACCTCCAGGAGGCGGTCCTGTTCCTCCCGAAGGTCGAGACCGGCCGGGCCCCCCTGCTCCTCCGCGACTTGCTGCCCATCGCCGCCACACCCGAGTGGAGAACCCAGCGCGCCCTCTGGCGGAAGCTGGCGGCGCGACCGGACCGGACCCCGAAGTAATTTCGCAGAATTCCGGATCACCGACATCGCGGGAGGAAAGACGCCGCCAACATACTGAACGCGGGTACAAATCCGACTCCTTCCTACCCAGGGGCCACAGGCCATGGGCCACAACCGGCTCGGGACCCTTCCCGACACCCGACCCTGGCGGCGGGTCGTCGCCCACATCGCCGAGGGCGACAGCGCCGCCGCGGTCGCCTGCGCCACCTCACGAGCCGCCGTAACGGGTTTCGACCGCGGGGCCGGCGACCGCGGGGTGGCCCGCGTCGTGTTCCTCCTCGCCCGCGCGGCCGCCGCGGCCCGGGCCGACGCGTTCCACACCGCCCTCGGCGGGGTCGGGGTCACCGTCCCCGCGAACCCCGGGCTGTTCGACCTCACCGCCGGGTTCGCCGCCGCGGTCCAGGACTGGTACCGCACCCACCGGGACCCGCGGACCGACCTCGCCGAGGTCGCGGTGCTGGCCGCCGCCGAGACCCTGACCGCCCTGGTCGGGGACCGCGCCGACGGGCTGTTCCCCACCGGGGACGACGTCCGCCGCGCCGTCCGCGACCTTTCCACGCAGAACGGGTTCGCGCACCTGGCCCACGAGTTCTTCGCCCGGTTCGTCCGCCGGTTCCTCATGTACCACCTCGGCCGCGAGTTGTCCCAGCACGTCGGGGGGAACAACCGGTTCGCCGACACGGCCGCGTACGCCGCGTTCGTCACCGAGATCGACACCCACTGCCGCGAGGCCGCGGCGATCGTCCGCCGGTTCGCCGGCGAGTGGCACAAGAAGAACAAGGTCGAGGCCGGGATCTCCGAGGCCCAGGCCCGCGGGTTCACCGCGTACTGCCTGCGGAAAAAGATCGCCCCCGAGCTCTTCATCCGGGGGGCGCGCGGTGGCTGACCCCGTCCTGGTCCTCTGCGGCGGGCCCAGCCCCGCGGACGTCCCGTCGCGGTGGCGGCGGCTCGCCCGCCTCGCCCTCGACATCGGCGGCGGCGAGGACGTCCACCTCGCCGTCTCCCAACTCACGCACCGGATGGGCGCCACCGTGCCCGACGCGGCCATGGACCTGCTCGAGGTCGCGACCTACGTGTTCGCCGCCGACCAGGCCCTCACGCGGGGCGGGACCGCCGGGGTCGACTACGGGGACGCGTGGCGCCGGCGGCTCCGCTTCGTCATCCCGGTCCGCGACCCGGAGCGGTGGCGGCGGCCCGAGGTCCAGCTCGCCTTGGTCGCGGCCCTCGAGTTCCTCACCGACGACCAGTACGAGTTCGCGTTCGTCCTCGCGGCCGACCCGGCCCGGCCCGACCGGTACCTGACCGACACCGTGGCCCCCGGGGGCACCGAGTTCGAGGAGGTGGCCCTGTTCTCGGGCGGGCTCGACTCCCTGTGCGGGGCCGTCGAGGAGGTCCTGGTCGCGGGCCGCCGCGTGGCCCTGGTGAGCCACCGGTCCGCGACCCGCGTCACCGGCCGCCAGGGGGCCCTGAGCGCCGCCCTCGCGGCGCGGGCCCCCGACCCCCGGCGGCGGCCCCTCCACGTCGGGGTCACCGTGAACAAGGGCAGCAACCTGAACCGGGAGTTCACCCAGCGGAGCCGGTTGTTCGTGTTCGCGTCGGTCGCCGCGGTCGTGGCCCGCCAGGTCGGCCTGGACCGGGTCACGTTCTACGAGAACGGGTGCACCAGTCTGAACCTCCCGGTGAGCCCCGAGCTCATCGGGGCCAGCGCGTCGCGGACCACCCACCCGCAGTCCCTGGCCCGGATCGGGACCTTCTTCACCCACCTGTTCGGCACCCGCTTCGCGGTCCGCAACCCGTGCCAGCTCCTCACCAAGGCGCAGATGCTCGAGCGGCTGCGGGCGCGGGACCACGCCGACCTGTGCGCGCTGACGTGCCGTTGCGGGAGCGTCTGGGCGCGGTTCAAGCACCACCCCCACTGCGGCCGGTGCTCCCAGTGCGTCGAGCGCCGGGTGAGCGTCCTCGCCGCCGGCCTCACCGACGCCGACGACCCGCCGGGCCGGTACACCAGTGACCCGCTGACCGGGGAGCGGACCGGGCCCCAGCTGACGTTCGCCGAGCGGTACGTGGGCACCGTCCGCAAGGTGGAGCGGATCGCGACGGCCCGGGCGTTCGCGGTCCGCTACCCGGAGGTGAACGCGGCGCTCCCGTACCTGCCCGGGACCGCCGACGAGGCCGCCCGGGCGGTGTTCGAGTTGTGCGTCCGGAACGCCCGCGGCGCGTGCGGGGCCATCCGCCGGGCGTTCGGCGACCGCGCGGAGAGCCTGTTCCAACAGGAGATTCCGGCCCGGTCCCTGCTCGGGGTGGCCCTCGAGCGGGCCGCGCCCCTGGCCCCCGGCCCCGCCCCAGCGGTCGCGCAGGGGCCCCCGGTTCCGGGGTTCGTCGTCGACCCCGGCCGGTTCGAGGTGCGGCTCGACGGGGTGCCGTGCGGCCTCGGCAACACCCTCGACTTCCGCCTCGTGGCCCGGCTCGCCGAGGCCCGCGGGCAGTACGTCACGGTCCAGACCATCGCCGCGGAGGTGTGGGCCGACCCGCGGGCCAACAAGAACAGCATCCAGCGGGTGGCGAGCAGCGTCCGCCGCCAGTTCCGGGATCACGGGTACTCCGGCGTGGTGGTCGATGGGGACGAGGACGGCTACTACCGGCTCGTCGCCCCGTACCCGCCGGCGCGGTGACCCCGACAGTATCAGCGCCGCATCAGCGCGACCGCCAGCGCCGCATCAGCACAGGGGTGCATTGTGATCGTGCCGGTGCCAGTTCGGGCCGGCCGATCACGGAGCACCCGAGTCATGGCCGCACCGCACCCGTTCGCGCACAGCCCCCTCACCCCCGCCCGGCGCCGGTTCCTCGACCTCCTGCGGGACGTCGGGTTCGGGCGGGTCCACGCCCTGGCCCTGGTCGCCGGGGACCCGGTCCTCGACCCCCTCCCCCGCGTCACCCGCACGTACAAGTTCGGCGGGGACCACGCCCGGCCCCGCTCCCCGCCGACCCCGCCCTCAAGCGGGCCCACGTCGACCTGTTCCTCCTGTTCGACGCGATCGGCACTGGGACCCTCGACGAGCTCCTCGTCGCCCACGGGCTCCCGCTCCACGCCGAGCGGACCGGCTGACCCCCACCCCCGGCCCCGTCACGACCCCACCACCCGACTTTCGACCGGCCGCGCAGCGGAGGCGAACGTGGGCACCGGCCCCCGGTGTTCGCCGCGCCCCGCCCCGCGCCTCCCGGTCCCGTCGTGCCCGTTCGCCCCCCGCGGCCGGAGGAGCGCCTCCGTGCCCCACGCACCCGACGAAGGAGCCGACGATCGCATGTGCCCGCGGGTCGCGGCCATCATCAAGGCCAAGGCCGCCCGGCTGGCCGCCCGGGCCGGGCTCCGGCCCCAGGACCGGGAGGACCTCGAGCAGGAGCTGGCCCTCCACGTCCTCGAGCGGCGGGACCGGTTCGACCCGGCCCGCGGCACGTGGCCCGCGTTCGCCCACCGGCTGGCCGAGCGGTTCGCGTCCAACTTCCTCCGCGCCCGGCGGGCGGCGAAGCGGGACGGCGGGCCCCTCGCCCCCCTGACCGCCGACGTGCCCGGCCCGGAACCCGGGGACCCGGAACTGCCTGCGGAAGTCGCCCGGGCGCTCGCGGGCCTGCCCGACGACCTGCGGGCGGCGGCCGAGCTGGTCATGGCCGCCACGGTGGCCGAGGCGGCCCGAAAGCTGGGGGTCGCGCGGTCGACCGTGTACGCCCGCCTCGCCGAGCTGACGGGCCGGGCCGAGGTGGCCGCCCTGGCGGACTTCCTGTGAACTTCGCCCGACAGTTTCCGACCGCCCGGTGTAGTTCTCTAGTGGGGGCGCGTCGCCCCCGGCAGGAGGAGCCGATGAGCCCGCCGAAGTACCGCTACACGTTCGACCCCGGCGTCCCGGTGGGGGACCTGGAGGAGACGCTCCTGCTGGCCGTCATCGCCACCGAGAGCCTGCACGGCGAGAGCCAGACCCGGCTCGACCTGGACCAGGCCTTCGACGCGGCCGCGCGGGCCGCGGTGGTCGACGCCTCGACGGACGTCGGCCGCGACTTCAACAGGCTGTTCGTTGGCTTCGCCGCCCGCGAATTCGGCCGGCGGTCATTTCAGGTCGAACGGGTGGCGGCCAAGCTCGAACCCGCGACGGTGTAGTTCCTTTTCCTTCACCCGGCACCGCCGGCGCACACCCGACCCAATAGGTCCGGGGCGTCCGCGGTGCGCGCCGAGGAGCCCGCGCGTGAGCGAGCACGACGACGACCCCGACTACGTGACCGAGGACGAGTTGATGGACCGCGGGATCGATCCGGCCCTGGTTCGGGTCCTGTGCCCGTGGGCCACCGAGTACACGGGCCACGACGGCCGCCGGTGCTGGCCCGCGGCCGACC
>NZ_JBHYGG010000283.1:0-39589 GCF_051859125.1 Gemmata sp. | reverse complement strand
GGGGGGGCGGCCCGGGGGGGGCCCCCCACAATGCTGGTCCCTTATTTGGTTTGTCGGGGCCGCCCTCCGTGGCGGCCCGCGTGGGGCGAACGGGTCAACAGAACGAGCCAAAACGGGAGCGACCGATGCCGCTGGAAGAAGTCGTGGTGCCGCGGGCCGGCGAGTCGATCAGCGAGGGGACGCTGAACCGCTGGATGAAGCCCGACGGCGCGTTCGTGAAGGTGGACGAGCCGCTGTTCGAACTGGGCACCGACAAGGCCACGCAGGAGGTCGCGGCGACCGCCGCCGGGGTGCTGAAGATCCTCGTCGCCGAGGGGGAGACGGTGCAGGTCGGCGCGGTCGTCGCGAGGATCGACACCGACGCGAAGGCCCCCGCCAACGGTGCCGCGCCGGCGAAGGCGGCCCCCGCGAAGGCCGAGGCAAGTGCTCCGGTCGCTGACGCTCCCGGCCCGCCGAAGAAGGCCGAGGCGGTCGCCTCACCGGCCGCGAGCCGCGTGCTGGCCGAGGCCGGCCTCAAGCCCGGCGACGTGACCGGCACCGGCCCCGGCGGCCGCATCCTGAAGGAAGACGCGGTCGCCGCGAGTTCCGCCAAGGCTGGTGGCAACGGCAAGGCGGCCGAGCCCGCACCGGCGGCGAAGCCGGCCCCCGCGGTCCCGGCCGGCCCGCGGTCGTCGCGCCGCGAGCCGATGACGCAGGTCCGCAAGCGGATCGCGGCCCGGCTCCTCGAGTCGCAGACCACGACGGCCACGCTGACGACGTTCAACGAGGCCGACATGACGGCCATTCAGGAGCTGCGTGCGAAGTACAACGAGAGGTTCGAGAAGAAGCACGGCGCGAAGCTCGGGTTCATGTCGGTGTTCGTGAAGGCCGCGGTCGAGGCGCTCAAGGCGTTCCCGCTCGTGAACGCCAGGATCGACGGCGCCGACATCGTCCACCAGGACTTCTACGACGTCGGCGTCGCCGTCAGCACCGACAAGGGGCTGATGGTGCCGATCGTGCGCGACGCCGACAAGCTCGGGTTCGCCGACATCGAGAAGAAGATCGGCGAACTGGCGAAGAAGGCCCGCGACGGGAAGATCGCGTTCACCGACCTCGAGGGCGGCACGTTCACGATCACCAACGGCGGGCTGTTCGGGTCGATGATGAGCACGCCGATCCTGAACCCCCCGCAGGTCGCGATCCTCGGGATGCACAGCATCATGAAGCGGGCCGTGGTGGTGAACGACCAGATCGTGGTCCGCCCGATGATGTACCTCGCACTCAGCTACGACCACCGCCTCATCGACGGCCGCGACGCCGTGCAGTTCCTGGTGCGGATCAAGGAGTGCGTCGAGAACCCCGAGCGGATGCTGCTCGAAGTGTAGGAGCTGTCAGCGATCAGTTGTCAGCTATCAGCAAAACTAAAGATCAGACTATCGGTGCAGTTCGTCAGCAAAGTTCTTTGGCTGATAGCTGACGGCTGATAGCTGACAGCACGGAGTCAAGATGGCTGAGCAGTACGACCTCGTTGTCATCGGCGGCGGGCCGGGCGGGTACGCCGCGGCGATCCGGGCGGCGCAGCTCAAGCTCAAGGTCGCGTGCGTCGAGAAGCGCCCGAACAAGGCGCTCGGCGGGACGTGCCTGAACGTCGGGTGCATCCCCAGCAAGGCGCTGCTCGACTCCAGCGAGATGTACGAGACGACGCTCCACAAGCTCGGCCGCCACGGCATCAAGGTCGGCAGCGTCGCGCTCGACCTCGACGCGATGCTGAAGCGCAAGGACAAGGTCGTCTCCGACCTCACCGGCGGCGTCGCCGGGCTGTTCAAGAAGTACAAGGTCACGCCGGTCTACGGCACCGGGAAGCTGCTCGGTGGCGGCAAGGTCGAAGTCACGGCCGCCGACGGCAGCAAGTCGGTGCTTGAGGCGAAGAACATCCTGCTGGCGACGGGCAGCGAGAGCGTCGAGCTGCCGTTCATGAAGTACGACGGCAAGTTCATCGGCAGCTCGACCGACGCGCTGAACTACAACCCGGTGCCGAAGCACCTCATCGTCGTCGGCGGCGGGTACATCGGCCTGGAACTCGCGTCGGTGTGGAAGCGGCTCGGCGCGAAGGTGACGGTGCTCGAGTTCCTGCCCCGCATCCTCACCATCGCCGACGGCGAGGTGTCCGCCGAGGTGCAGAAGATCCTCACCAGGCAGGGGCTGGAGTTCCACCTCGAAACGAAGGTGACCGGCGCAACCGTGAAGGGCGACCAGGTGACCGTGACGGCCCAGTCGAAGGACGGGAAGGCGCTCAGCTTCACCGGCGACCGCGTGCTCGTGGCCGTCGGCCGCCGACCGTACACTGCGGGGCTCGGCCTCGAAGCCGCCGGCGTGAAGTTCGACGCGAAGAGCGGCCGCGTCGAGGTCGATTCGCACTTCAAGACCAGCGCCGCGGGCGTGTACGCGATCGGCGACCTGATCGCCGGCCCGATGCTCGCGCACAAGGCGACCGAGGAGGGCATCGTGTTCGCCGAGCAACTCGGCGGGATGAAGCCGCACATCAACTACGACGCGATCCCGAGTGTGATCTACATTTGGCCCGAGGTGTCGAGCGTCGGGCTGACCGAGGAGCAGTTGAAGGAGAAGGGCGTCGAGTACCGCGTCGGCAAGTTCAAGTTCATCGCGTCGGGCCGCGCGAAGGCGATGGACGAGACCGACGGCTGGGTAAAGGTGCTGGCCGACGCGAAGACCGACCGCGTGCTGGGCGTTCACATCCTGGGGCCGCGGGCGTCGGACCTGATCGCCGAGTGCGTGACGATCATGGAGTACAAGGGCAGCGCCGAGGACATCGCCCGCTGCACCCACTCGCACCCGACGCTGAGCGAGGCGCTCGGCGAGGCCGCCCGCATGGCCTGGACCGGCGTGCCGATCAACTCGTGACCGGCGAACCGCGATTCATGGCAAACGAGGACTGGCTGGGTTGGTACGAACCCGGCCCCTTGATTTACTACCTACGCAGTAAACAACACGTTCACAAGAAAGCCGCCGGGCGGCGTAAACTCCGTCTCCTCGCAGTGGCGATCTGCCGCACCGTTGAACGGCACTTCGTTGGCGATGCGCGGTCGGTCGGCCGGATTGAACTGGTCGAACGGCTCGCGGACAAGCTCGTTCGCGCCGGCGAAGTCACCCAACTCCACAGCTCGACGCCGTGGATGCCCACCGCGGACGTGAACGAGTTGGCACGACGTGCCACGATTGCAGCGTGCGACCCGATTGCCGAGAACGCCGTCGGCTTTTGCGGAGACTTTGCGGCCCACATATCGCGACTGGAGACGAAAGGGGACGCCGAGTTCGCCTCGCAGAAAGCGCAGAGGGTACAAGCCGCGCTCGTCCGCTGCATCTTCGGCAACCCGTTCCGGCCCGTAGTGCTCGATCCCGAGTGGCGCACGTCCACGGTGGTGCAACTCGCGCAGGGCATCTACGACGACCGTGCCTTCGACCGCCTGCCGATCCTCGCGGACGCACTTCAAGACGCGGGGTGCGACAACGCCGACGTGCTGACCCACTGCCGCGACACCGGCCCGCACGCCCGCGGGTGCTGGGTCGTGGATTTGGTGCTGGGAAAGGCGTGACCGCGTCTGGTAGGGTATGGTTCCCGCTCGCCGCGAACCCCACCCGCCGGTCTGGTGCCGCCGATGCCCTCCCCCCTTCCCCTGCCCGCTCCCCTGTCGCGTCGGGAAATGCTCGCGCGCTGCGGCACCGGCCTCGGCACGGTCGGCCTCGCCGGCGTGCTCGCGGAGGCGGGCGACGCCCCCAGGGTCGTCGACCCGCTCGCGGTGAAGGCCCCGCACTTCCCCGCGAAGGCGAAGCACGTCGTCCACCTGTTCATGAACGGCGGCCCGTCGCACGTCGACACGTTCGACCCGAAGCCGCTCCTCGACAAGTACCACGGCAAGCCGATCCCGAGCGGCAACCTCCGCACCGAGCGGAAGACCGGCGCGGCCATGCGGTCGCCGTTCGCGTTCCAGAAGTACGGGCGGTCCGGGATCGAGGTCAGCGAGCTGTTCGCCCGCACCGCGGCGCACATCGACGACATCTGCGTCGTCCGCAGCGTCCACGCCGACGTGCCGAACCACGAGCCGTCGCTGCTGCTCATGAACTGCGGCGAGGCGCGGCAGCCCCGGCCGAGCCTCGGGAGCTGGGTCACCTACGGGCTCGGGAGCGAGAGCCGGAACCTGCCCGGGTTCGTGGTGATGTGCCCCGGCGGCTACCCGATCGTCACCACGCAGAACTGGCGGTCGGCGTTCCTCCCGGGGGTCCACCAGGGGACGTACATCGACAGCCAGCACACGCGGGTCGAGCAGCTCGTCGCCCACATCCGCAACGCCGACCTCGGCCCGGACCGCCAGCGCGAGCAACTCGACCTCGTCGCGGCGCTCAACGACAAGCACCTCCGCGACCGCGCCGGCGACCCGCAACTCGAGGCCCGCATCCGCACGTTCGAGCTGGCGTTCCGCATGCAGTCCGAGGCGGCCGACGTGTTCGACCTCACGCGCGAGACGAAGAAGGTCCGCGAGATGTACGGCGAGACGGTCCACGGGCGGCAACTGCTCATCGCCCGGCGGCTCATCGAGCGCGGCGTGCGGGTGGTTCAGTTGTGGAGCGGGGCCGGGCAGCCGTGGGACAACCACGACAACATCTCCGCCAGCCACAAGGCGCTCGCGGGCCAGTGGGACCGGCCCATCGCCGCGTTCCTGAGCGACCTGAAGCAGCGCGGCCTGTTCGACGAGACGCTCGTGCAGTGGGGCGGCGAGTTCGGCCGCACCCCGGTCGCCGAACTGCCGGCGCTCAACGGCCGCGACCACAACCACTACGGGTTCACCTGCTGGTTCGCGGGCGGCGGGGTGAAGGGCGGCACGGTCGTCGGCGCGACCGACGAGTTCGGGTTCGCCGCGGTCGAGAACAAGGTCCACGTCCACGACCTGCACGCGACCATGCTCCACCTACTCGGGTTCGACCACGAGAAGCTGACGTTCCGCTACGCCGGCCGCGACTTCCGCCTCACCGACGTCCACGGCCGCGTCGTGAAAGAAATGATCGCGTGACAAGCGACCGGATGCGGACGACGCGGATGAACGACGGGATCGAAAGCCGATCGGACACAATCCGGTTCTTGTCCGATCCTCTTCATCCTGCCTTTCGTCCGCGTCATCCGCGTCCCATCGCTTCGGCTTTTGTCTGACCGGCCCCAGAGACCCCCGCAATGAAGATCACCCAGGTCGTCTGCCAGATCCTCCGCATCCCGAACGTGGCGGCGAAGACCGCGAGCAGCCAGGACTCGGTCCTGGTCCGGGTCCGCACCGACGACGGCCTCGAAGGGGTCGGCGAGGCCGACTCGTCGCCCGAGGTGGTGAAGGCCATCGTGGACGCGCCGTTCAGCCACAACATCGCGTGCGGGCTGCGGCAGTTGCTCGTCGGCGAGAACCCGCTCGAGCACGAGCGGCTGTGGGCCAAGATGTACCGCCGCACGATGTACTTCGGCCGCACGGCCGTCGGCATTACGGCGATGGCCGCGGTGGACATGGCCCTGTGGGACCTCAAGGGCAAGGCGTTCGGCCAGCCGGTCCACCGGCTCCTCGGCGGCAAGCGGCACGACAGGGTCCGCGGGTACGCCTCGATCCTGTTCGGCCGCGACGGCAAGGAGACGGCCGACATCGCCCGGAAGTGGGTGGCCGCGGGGTACACCGCGGTGAAGTTCGGGTGGGAGCCGATGGGCACGTCGGAGGCGGTGGACATCGACCTCGTGCGGGGCGCCCGCGAGGGGCTCGGCCCGAACAACACCCTGCTCATCGACGCCGGGTGCGTGTACGACGCGCGGACCGCCCTGCGGCGGGCGCAGGCGTTCGCCGAGTTCGCGCCGGAGTGGTTCGAGGAGCCGCTGCGGCAGGACGACGTCGACGGGTACGTGTGGCTCCGCGACCGCTCCCCGGTCCCGATCGCGGCCGGCGAGGGCGAGTGCGGCCGCGAGGCGTTCCGCCCGCTCATCGACCGCCGCGCGCTCGACGTGTACCAGGTGGACCTGTCGCGGTGCGGGTTCACCGACGCCGCGTACGTCCGCTCGCGGGTCGAGGAGATCGGGGCGCGGCTGTGCAACCACTGCTACACCAGCCCGCTGACCGTCGCCGCCAGCATCCACTGGCTCAGCACCTGCCGCGACGCGTTCCTGTTCGAGGACTGCGTCGAGGACTCGCCGCTGCGGCACGAGCTGACCCTCGAAAAGGTGCAGTCGGCCGACGGGTGGATGCACGTCCCCGACCGGCCCGGCCTGGGCGTGACGCTCGACGAGAAGTTCGTGCAGAAGTACCTGGTCGCGGAATCGAAATAAAGCAGAGCCGCGGATGGGCACGGATGAAACACGGATCTGATCAGAACCAGAAGCCGCACGATCAAACCCGATGAAGGCACGATCGAGAACGACGTGTGGTGCCTCAAACTCGGTTGTCGGTCTGGATCGTGGCCGATCGGTCTTTGATCGTGCGGCTCGTTCCGTCCTGGTCTCGTCCGTGTTTCATCCGTGCCCATCCGTGGCTCCTCTTCGGAGTTCGTTATGAGTCGCGCGAAGACCGAGTATCGTTACGAAAAACTCACCTGGCCCGAGATCAACGACGCGGTCGATCTGGGGAAGGTGTGCATCGTGCCGTGCGGGGCGGTCGAGCAGCACGGCCCGCACCTGCCGCTCGACGTGGACCTCGTGTGCCCGTGCGGGGTGGCCGCCGGGGCCGGCAAGGAGGTGCCCGACAAGCTCCTCGTGCTGCCGGTCGTCGCCTACGGGTACACCGGGCACGTCATGGACTTCCCGGGCACGATCAACCAGGACTTCGAGCACTTCATGCACCACGTGCTCGACATCACGAAGTCGCTCGCGTACCACGGGTTCAAGAAGATCGTCCTGCTGAACGGCCACGGCTCGAACATGCCGAACCTCGACCTCGTCGCCCGCCGCACCAACCTGGAGACCGACGCCGAGTGCAGCGTCGTCGCGTGGTGGAACCTCCTCACCGTGGACAAGAGCTTCCTGCCGTCGTGGCGCGAGAGCAAGTTCCCCGGCGGCTGTGCCCACGCGTGCGAGTTGGAGACGAGCCTGTACATGTACCTCGACGGCGACAACGTGCGCAAGGATCTGATCAAGAACGGCGTGATCAGTTTCAACGAGGACGACAGCCCGTTCTCGTGGGTGGACCTGTTCGGTGCCGGCCCGGCGACGGTCGTCTCGTGGACGAGTAGTTACTCCGACACGGGCGTGCTGGGCGAGGCCGAACTGGCGACGCCCGAGAAGGGCCGCCGGGCCTACGAGGAGGCGGTGAAGCAACTCGTGCGCTACGTGACGTGGTACAAGGACCGGCCCAAGGACGTTCGCAAGGACCGCCACCGCCACCCGCCGACGATGCCGACCCCGTGGGGCCAGCGGCCCTTGTAAAGCCCTTGTTCACCGCGGAGAACGCGGAGAGAGAACGCCAGAGCATACGGGTGGGTTCGTCAACTCGTCTGCGTTCTCTCTCCGCTTCCTCGGCGTTCTCTGCGGTGAATCCTGCATCGGAGCAAGCATGAAGATCGCAGACGTCCGCGTCACGGGCCTGACGGGCGGCACCGTCGAGGGCGGGTGGGCCGAGGAACTCACCCCCGGCGACAACGTCCACACCGTCGTCGAGGTCGTCACCGACGAGGGGCTCGCCGGCGTCGGCGGCGTGTTCACGAGCAGCCACCTCGTCGCCGCCTCGCTCGCGCTCCTGCGGCCGCTCCTGATCGGCGAGCGCGCCGACGAGCCGGCCCGGGTCAGCGAGAAGCTCCGCCAGAACACGTTCTGGCAGGGCCGCGGCGGCAGCGTCGAGCACGCCATCAGCGGCATCGACATCGCCCTGTGGGACCTGTTCGGCAAGCTGATGAACCAGCCCGTCGCGCGGCTCCTCGGCGGCGTCTACCGCACCAAGATCAAGCCCTACGGCTCGCTCCTGTTCGCCGAGCCCGACGCCCTCCGCGAGAAGCTGCGGCACGCGGTCGCACGCGGGTTCAAGGCGATCAAGCTCGGGTGGAAGCCGTTCGGCCGCCGGGACGCGAAGTTCGACGAACTGCTCGTCCGCACGGCCCGCGACGCCGTCGGCCCCGGGGTCGAGTTGATGGTGGACGCGGGCGGCAGCGACGCCTTCTGGCCGCACGGCTACAAGTGGGCGCTCCGCACCTCGCAGATGCTCGCGGCCCACGACGTAGTGTGGTTCGAGGAGCCGCTGCCGCCCGACGACCTCGCCGGGTTCGCGGAACTGCGGCGGCACTCGCCGGTGCCGATCGCGACGGGCGAGGTGCTGACGCGCCGCCAGAGCTTCCGGCCGCTGTTCGAGCAGAAGTGCGTGGACATCGTCCAGCCGGACTGCACGAAGTGCGGCGGGCTGACCGAGGCGTGGCGGGTCGCGTGGGCGGCCTACGAGAGCAACGTGCAGTGGGTGCCGCACGGGTGGAACACCGCGATCGGCCTCGCCGCCGACATCCAACTCGCGTGCGCGATGCCGGTGGCGAAGTACGTCGAGTTCCTCTCGCCGTCGCCGTACATCGACGACCTCATCACGACCCCGTTCTCGCCCGACGCCGACGGCATGCTGACGCTGCCCGACAAGCCCGGCCTCGGCATCGATCTGAACCGCGACGCACTCAAGCGGTACGGGGCGTGATTGAGTTCGGGTGGTGTGCCGCTGGCACGTCCGCCTTTGCGTGTCGCCCCCTCACCCGCCGCTGTCAAAGTCCAGCGGCGACCTCCCCCGAGACCGGGGGCGAGGTGTGGCCCCCGGGCCTCTGATGAGCAACACGGGTCGCACAGATCAGGATGTGCCGGCGCGCCCCACCTCGCCCCCGGTCTCGGGGGAGAGGTCGCGACGAGTCTTCGAGTCGCGGGTGAGGGGGTGCCGCGCGAACTTCTCATCGGCGGCGTCCCACATTGGGCAGTGAGTTCTAACGGAGTTGGCGGGCGAGGAGCGTTGCTCCGAGTTCAACGACGGCCCCAAGTGCTGTGCCGATCAGAGCAACCTGAGCAATGCGTACGAGCCAGGTGATATCGGTCCCCTGGATCACCCAGATGTTCGGGACCCACGTTATCAGGTTACCCAGCACCACCCCGGCACTGGCCCCGACAAGCCCCGACCAGATCACCGGGTAAGTCCGATTGCGTGTTCCGCGCCGTCTCATTACGAAGCTCCCCGAAATGACATCGCCCGGCACAGCCGGCCCTACACCAGCGTGGTAATCTCCCGGCACACGCTCTCGATCAGCACCTCCAGGCTGCCGGGGCTGACGGCGGCGATGACGTCCTGGTAGATGCCGTGGCCGTAGCTCGGCGCGGCGGGGAGGTAGCCGGGTTGCCAGTCGTTCGTGATGGTCGAGACGACCACCGCGAACTGCGGGAAGCGCGTGCGCAGCGCGACCTGGAACTCCTGGTACAGTTCCCCCGGCACGAACACCCACAGTGCGCCGCCGAGGCGCGACACCGACACCGGGAACGGGTAGCCCTTCCCCGCCGGGAGCGCCGCGAGCCGCGTCAGTTGCCGCGTCATCTGCTCGGCACGCGCCCGGCACTCGCTTACTCGGTTCGCGTCGCCGGTAGAGCGAGCGGTCGCCTCGTCGGTCTCCCACCGGGCCAACTCGGCCCGCGTCTCGGCTTCCGTGGGAAGCTCCTTGCGGTACTGCAGCGGCACGGTGAAGTCGCGGGTCTGCCAGCGGCGTGCGGCGGCCTCCTGCTGCGCGTCGAGCGGCTTGTGCTTCCACGTCCCGAGGGTCGCCCCGGACACGACCGGCCCGGCGTACTCGAAGACCGTTCCCGGCTCGGGGAGCGCCTCAAGCCCCGAGAGCGCCGCATAGCCGAGCTGCCGGCCGTTGCGGTCCGCGACGGCGGGGTCGCCGACGAACCCCTCGCGCGGCCCGAGTTGCCCCGACGCGCCCTGGAGGAACAGGCACGGTGCGCCCGTGTGCCGCTCGACTACCTCACGCATCGCGCCCACGTAATCGGGGCTGATGAGCGTGTTCTCCCACGCGAGCGTCGTCGGGTGGCAGGCGTAGTTCACCACCGTGCCGAGCACCTTCCCGCCCGCGACGACCGCCTTCGCGACGAGGACCGTATCGTCGGCCGGACCGCCGGGGTTGAACCCGCACACGAACTGCTTCGCGGCCGCGTCCCAGAAGTCGCGGTGCCGGGCGAGGTCGCACCGGGCCGTGCCGTACACCAGCGTGCCGGGCTCGGCGCGACCGGCGGCCTCGGCCGCGATCCGCCCGCACGTCTCGACGAGTTCGTCGAGGTACGGGGCGATGAGGTCGCCGCCGGGGAGGTGCGAGCGCGACCGCGACATCCACGCCGAGCCGTGCGTGTGCGCCATCGCGACGAGCACCGCGTGCGGCCCGATGCCCAGGGACTCGCCGACCCGCGTGCGGATGCGGTCGAACTCGTCGCGGTCGAGCAGGCAGTGGTCGAGGCCGATCACGACCTGGCGGTGCGTGCGGTCGAGCGATTCGAGCCACAGCGCCGTTGCGGTGAGCGGGCGGTGGACGCCGGTGGCGCGGTCGTGCAGCGCCGCGCCCCACATGCGGTGGTAGATGCCGACCGGCGGCGTGACGTCGGCGCGGCCGAACCCGACCACGCACCGGCTCTGCGGCGTCTCGACGCGGGTCGTCACGTTGCCCCCTCCTCGGTGTCGCCGAACAGCGTCCCCTTCGGGTTCAGCACCGCCCAGCACACCGCGCTGAGCAGGAACATCAGCGCGAACAGCAGCAGCGCCTCGTCCCACCGGCCGCGCTTCCCGAGCCACCCGACCACGGCGGGGAACACGGTCGCCCCGAAGTTCCCGCCCATGTTCATCGTCGCGAACACCGTGGCCACCTGCTTCCCGCCGTAGGAGATGGCGACCGCGTACCCGCTCACCCCGCCGGCGATCCCGCAGAACGACCCGATGCTAATCAGGAGCACCGCGACGTTCGGGTCGGCCACGAAGTACGCGGCGAGCGCAACCGCGGCGCACACGAGCAGCACCGCGAACGCCATCCCCTGGCGGGCGAGCCGCGCGTTGCCGGTGCGGGCCAGCACCCAGTCGGAGAACACGCCGCCGAACAGCCCGCCCAGCGCGCCGGCGAGCGGCGGCCACACGGCGAGCCGGGCCGCGTCCTGCGCGCTGAGCCCACGCGTTTCCTGGAGGAACCGCGCGAACCAGGTGAAGAAGAACACCACCGCCCCGGCCCGGAGGAACTGCTGGGTGAAGAGTAGGATCATCTGCCGGTCGGTGACGAGCCGCGTCCAGTCGATCGCCGCCGCGGGCGACGGCGCGTCCACGGGCGCGGCCGGGGCCGGCCCGTCGGGCCGCGGGACCGCGAGCGCGAACACCACCGCCCACGCCAGCCCCGGGGCCGCGTACAGCAGGAAGATCTGCTGCCACGTCAGCGGGCCGAGCAGTTCGGCGGTCACCTTCGGGCCGATCGCCGCGCCGAGGTTCATGAAGCACGCCAGCATCCCGGACGCGAGCGCCTGCTGGGTCCGCGGGAACGTCGCGCCGATGGCCTTGGTACAGCACGGGAAGATGCCGGCCTGGGCCGAGCCCATCAGGAACCACGCGACGAGCAGTTCAGCGAGCCCACTCGACAGCGTGGCCAGCGCCGTGAACGCCGACCACAGCAGCGCGAACAGGATGAGCGCCGGCTTGCTCCCGAGCCGGTCCGCGACCCACCCCGACGGCAGTTGGAAGATCGCGTACCCCAGGTACCACGCGCCCATCACGAGCCCGAGGTCCTCGGGGGTCAGCCGCAACTCGGCCTCGATCACCTTCGACGGGCCGTTCATCGCCGTCCGCTGGACGTAAGCGATCACGGTGATGCCGCACAGGAACGCGAGCAGGGTGTAGCGCATGTGCGGGTCCGGTGGGCGGGGGGGGACCAGAGGCCAGAGCCTCAGAAGGCCGAGGGCGTGGTTGGAACCATTGGCGGTTGGCGGGCCGCCACGGAGGGCGGCCCCCCAAAAACCAAACCCCAAGGGGCCGGAGGGGCCCCCCGGCCGGGGGGCGCCGCCCCTTTCGGGGGACCCCGGCGGGAAACACGGAGGGCGGCCCCTACAAACCAAACGCGAACGGTCCGGTAGGGACCGCCCTCCGTGGCGGCCCGCCACTTTCGGGGGAACCCGGCAGGAAAACGGCAGAGCGTCCACCGGCCCTAAGGGCGCTCGGCCAGCGCGTGTTGCATCCGCTCGAAGAGCCGGTCCACCTCGTCGGCGGTCTCGGCGTCGAGTTCGTACCCGTAGGGCCGGCGGCGGAGCGCGCTCGGGAACAGGCCGCGCTTCACCATCAGGTGCTTCTCGACCGCCAGGAACCCGTCGAGCCCGGCCTGGAGTTCGAGGGCGACGATCGCGCACAGCGGGAAGTACACGCGGTAGGCCGCGTCCTCGTCGCCGCGCTGGAGCGCCTTCCACACCGCGACCACGCCGTCGAGGAGGTCCATCCCGGGCATCGTCCCGGCGATCCCGCGGCGGAAGCTGTCGATCAGGAAGATGCCGCCGGACCCCTCGAAGATCCACGCGGCCCCGTCGGTCGCGTCGCGGAGGGCCGACAGCGCCGGGCCGTTCGGCGCGCCCTCGGGCTTGAACAGCACCTTGTCCGGGCCGTACCGCTGGAGCAGCTTCACGCACGCACCGACCGGGATGCTCTGCCCGACGTACCCCGACGCATCTTGCACGATAACGGGGATGCCCGTGCCGTCGGCGATCGCGCGGAAGTGGTCGACCAGTTGCGCCTCGCCGAGCCGCGTCGTGAGCGGGGGCACGGCCATAACCGCGGCGCACCCGGCCCTCTCCGCGGCGACCGCGAAGGCGAGCGCCTGCTTCGTGCTCTCGGCCCCGACCGCGGCGAACACCGGCCCGCGGTCCGCGGCGAACTCCACCAGCATCTGGGCGAGCGCCACCCGCTCGTCGCCCGTGAGCCGCAGCGTCTCGGACACCATGCCGGTGCCGATCCCGTCGGCACCGACGCCGAACGCCCAGTCCACGGACCGCTTCAGCGCAACCGGGTCGATCTCGTCGCGGTCGGTGAACGGCGTGTGTGCGACGGCCAGGACGCCCTGGAGGAGGTGGGGCACGGCGGCGCTCCAGTGGCGGGGGGGTGGGACGGCTCGGTGCCGGGCCAGTGTACTCGGAACCGCCGCCGCAGGCACGCACCAACCGGACACCGGCCTCGGCAGGCAGTGTGCTTGGGCGAACCCCGCTCCGTGCCACACGACCGGACACCGGCCCCGGCGGCGCATACAACCCTCTCAATGAACCCGATCGACACCCTCTTCCAGACCCTCCGCGCCGCGAAGCGGAAGGCGTTCATGCCGTTCGTTACCGCCGGCGACCCGGACCTCGCGTTCACCCGCGACCTGATCCCGGCCGTCGCCGAGAGCGGGGCGAACCTCATCGAGGTCGGGTTCCCGTTCTCGGACCCGATCGCCGACGGCCCAGTGATCCAGGCGTCGTACACCCGCGCCCTCGCGCACCAGATCAAACTCGCGGACATCTTCGCCACGCTCGGCAGCGTGAAGCCGGGCATCCCGCTCGTCGCGATGGCGTCGTACTCGCTCATGTTCAAGCGCGGCCCGGGGGCGTTCATCGACGCCGCGAAGGCTGCCGGCCTCAGCGGGGCCGTCGTGCCGGACCTGCCGGTCGAGGAGGCCGAGGACCTGTCGAAGCTCGCCGCCGACCGCGACTTCAAGCTGATCCTGCTCGTGACTCCGACCACGTCGCCCGCACGGGCCGCGAAGGTCGTGAAGGCGTGCAGCGGGTTCGTGTACGTCGTGAGCGTCGTCGGCATCACCGGCGAGCGCGCCAAGGTGTCGGCCGGGGTGCCGGAACTGCTCGCCCGCCTCCGCACGATGACCGACCTGCCGCTGTGCGTCGGGTTCGGCGTGAGCCGCCCGGAGCACGTCCGCGACCTCAAGGAGATCGCCGACGGGGTGATCGTCGGCAGCGCCCTGGTGAAGAAGCTCGAAGCGGCCGGCACCGACCGCGCCGCCGCACTCGCCGGCGTGCGGCAACTGGTGACGGAACTGAGCGGCGCACTGGCTTGAGTACGAGACCGCAGCGCGCGTGGTGAAGTTGCGTTCTTCGGTTTTGGTTTTCAGCCCTGGAAGGGCGGCGGACGGTTGCCAGGGGTGCAGCGAGCGCAGTGAGCAAACCCCTGGTGCGTCGCGTGACACCCGGTGGAGCCCCGGGTGGGCGACGGACGCCGCCCACCCGGGTTGCGCTGTCGCCCCTCCGGGGCTCGCTCATTGTTGGTTATCGCTTTCCAGGGGTTTCGTTCGCTTCGCTCACTCCACCCCTGGCTACCATCCGCCGCCGCATCCGCGGCTAAAAACCCAGAACGCGCAACTTCAAGAAGCGCAAGCAGGGGTCTCAAGTTCGGTACGTGCTTGCGCTGCGGGCTTGCTGCGGCCCCGCTCTCACGGCACGATGTTCCGGCCGCCCTTGGGGCTGAGTTGCACGTCGGCGGCCTTCACCCTCGGGTTCTTCTTGAACGGGTTGTACAGCGGGTCGCCGATCAGCACGCCCATCCAACTGGCGAGCATCACCGTCCGCGAGTACGCCTCGACCAGCGTGTACTCGCCGGTCGCCAGGAACCCGAAGAACTCGGCCGGCTTCGGGAACCCGACCGTGTACGGCTCGGCGACCGGCCCGAGCGTCGCGCACACGCCCTTCTTGAGGAGGTTCGGGCACCACACCTTCGTATCGGGCCGGCGCAGCGTCGTCGCCTCGGAACTCGCCAGGTGCCACGCCACCGCTCCCGGAACGTACTCGCAGCAGTCGACGAAGTTCGCGTGCGAGTACCACCCGCAGTAGAGCGCCACGCCCTTCGCGCTGTTCGCCGGGAGCACCTCGTTCTTGGTGTCGAGCGTCACCTTCATCCCGCCGGCTTCGAGGAGCTCCGCCGCCTCGCGCATCGACTCGTCGTACCCGCCGTACCCGGTGCCGATGTCGCCCTTGCCGGTGAACGGGATGCCGCGGGAGTCGATCACCACGGTCCCCTTCAGCCCCTTCGCCTCGACCGCGACGGCGTCGTCCACGAGCCGCTTCGCGATCTCCGCCGTGGGGCCGTCGAGCCGGCACGTCATGACGACCGGCGGGCTCGCCTTGCGGTACTTCTCCGAGGCGAGGAAGTGCGCCGGGTTCATCACCCACCGCTCCAGCGGGTACTTGGGCCACCACAGGAGCATGAGTTCGCTGTCCACGCACGCCTGGCTCTCGGGGTGGGTGAGTGTCCGTTCACGGGCCTGGAGCCGGGTGACGTGGCGCCGCAGGAGCTCGGCCCTCGCCCCGTCGAGGGGGTGCGGCTCGCGGTCCTTCTTCTCCAGTTCGGCGAGGTGCTTGCGGGCGAGGGCGAGGTCCGGGCGGAACGTGTCGAGTTCCTTCTGCTCCGCGGCGCCGGGCGGCTGCCCGCCGACCCGCAGCGGGACGCCGTAGGTGGTCAGCAGCACCTTCGCCGCGTCCTTCTTTTCCGCGAGCGCCGTGCGGAGCGGGTCGGCGAGTTTGGCATCGTAGTCGGCCCGCGAAATGTCCTCGCCCCTGGGCAAATCCAGCTCGATTACGTTGGTCTTGGGCACGCCGCGCCTGGCGAGGTAGTGGTCGGCGACCTGTCGCGACTCGGGGACGTTCTTGTTCACCACGACCCAGACGTCGGCCGGTTCGAGTGCGCGTGCGGTCTGGCCGGCCGCGAGCAGGAATATGGGGGCGAGAAGCGTGCGCATGGCGGCACCTCAGGGGTTTGCGGGGCGGGCACTTGCGGCGGCGGGGCGCGCGTTTTACTCGTGCTGCCGGTGGGACGGTCTGGCCGGGAAACCCAGCGGAACTTTAGCGGCCAAATCTCACGAAGCCGCCCGGGAGTCGGGTATAATACCACGAGTCTTGAGCAATTCCGCGCGACCGGTGCGAACCTTGCGGTCCGCCCCGGGGTCGGAATTGGGGGGCAGGTTGCCGCCCCAACGCCCGAGGCCTAAGTTGGTGTTTCGCTCCGCTCCGCGACGCCCGGAACCGTCGCGGATCGGCCATACCCCACTAGATCGAATACCCGTCGGGCTACGGGCACCACCAGGGCAGCGCCCTGCCGGACCCGTACCCAAGCGCGGACCCAACAGACTTTCGCGATGCCGGCTGGAACGGACCAGGCCGGGGAATGGACGTGGACATGAACCGGATGATGCCGCACAAGCCGACGCCCGACACCGACCGCGACGACCGGTCGGCCGCCGCCCTGCCGCCCGACGAGGACCGCGAGGAGGAGACCCTGCTGGCCGACGCCGACGCCGCGGACGTTGTGGACGACGAGGACGGGGCCGACGACATCGACGCCGTGAGCGACGAGGACACCGCGCTGGAAGGGGTCGAGGGGTTCGGGGCCGCCTCCGAGGCCGAGGCCCCGCCCGAGGACGAGTACGCCGGCGGCCCGGACGACGCGCTGGGGCTCTACCTCCGCCAGATGGGGGCCATCCCGCTCCTCAACAAGGAGAAGGAACTGGCCCTGGCCCGGAAGCTCGAGCACCACCGGAACCGGTTCCGCTCGGCCGCCCTGCTGTGCCCCCGCGTCCTCACCCGGGTCCTCGAGAAGTTCGAGCAGATCGCCGCCGGCCAGACCCCGATCGACCCGAACGTCGACGTGTACTCGTCCGAGGAGCTGAAGCTCACCCGGGCGCAGATCATCGCGCGGCTGAAGAAGAACCTCGCCACGCTCGCCACGCTCCTCGACCAGGAGTCGAAGGTGTTCGTGGCCGGGGTCCGCGACGAGTTCCCCGGGTCCGCCTCGGCCTGGAAGCGGGACCGGTACCACCGGCTAGCCAAGTGCCGCAAGCTCGCCAACGAGCTGTCGCCGCGGACCGAGGTGCTGGAGCGGTGGGTGGACGAACTCACCGACCTCGCCGACGAGCTGCGGCACCTGGCCCGCGCCCACGCCGACGCCGGGTGCCCGGCCGACCGCGCCAAGAACCAGCGGATCCTCCGCGACGGCATGGGCCGCGCCCTGATGACGCCCGAGGAGCTGACCGCACTCGTCAAGGTGCTGCGGAAGCGGCGGCAGGGGTACCAGCGGGTCCGCAAGGAACTCGCCGAGGCGAACCTTCGGCTCGTGGTGAGCATCGCCAAGAACTACCGCAACCGCGGGCTCCCGTTCTCCGACCTCATTCAAGAGGGGAACCGCGGGCTGATGCGGGCCGTCGACAAGTACGAGTGGCGGCTCAAGTTCAAGTTCGGCACCTACGCGACCTGGTGGGTGCGGCAGGGGATCACCCGGGCGCTCCACGACCACGCCCGCACCGTCCGCGTGCCGTGCCACCAGATCGCGACCCTCGCGCGGATGGAGCGGAAGCGCACGGAGATGACGGCCGCGACCGGCCGCGAGCCGACCAGCGCCGAGCTGGCCTTGGCCCTCGACCTCAAGGAAGAGGACATGCGGAGCCTCCGCGTGGTCGGCCGCCACCCGATCAGCCTGAACGACCCGATCGGCAGCGGCGACGGCGAGCGGGCGCTCGAGGACTTCCTGAGCGACCACCACACCGTGACCCCGGGCGAGCACGCCGACCAGCACCTGCTTAAGGAGCGGATCGGCGAGGTGCTGCGGTCCCTGGCCCCCCGCGAGCGCGAGGTCATCGAGCTCCGGTTCGGCCTGAAGGACGGCACCCCGCGGACGCTGGACGAGGTCGCCAAGCAGTACGGCATCACCCGCGAGCGGATCCGCCAGATCGAGGCCCGCGGTCTGCTGAAGCTCCGCCAGCCGACCCGCTCGTGCCGCCTCGAAGAGTTCGCCGACGAGGACGAGCAGTAAGCGACGCGGGGGCGACGAACACCAGAGCGGCCGGCGGGGCAACCCGCCGGCCGCTCGTGCGTTATGGTCGGTGCCGCGGGCGCCGCGGTTGCGCGACCGCACGTGTGTTCGGGGTGCGGGCTCCCCCCGGAAGCGGCGCCGGCGTGTTCCCCCCGTCGGGCGGCGGCGCGGCCCCGCCATCGTACCGCGGCCGCCATTTTCGCCACAATTCGGTTGCCGCGCGTCGGTCCGGCCCCTATCCTTCTTTCAACTCCGAGCGGCCGCGCCGCCCGGAGCTGACAACTTAGACTGGTGAGTATCTTATCCAGAGTGGCTGAGGGGCCAGGCCCGACGACGCCACAGCAACCGGCCCGGTTGCGGACCGCAAGGTCCGCTCCGAGGTGCAGGTGCTAACTCCTGCCCGGCAAACGCCTCACTCCACGAGCGAGTAGGTATGGCCGGGGAAGATAAGATCTCGTGCGGGGGCGACCCCGCCGATTCCTCTTATCTCACCGCACCCGCCGGGCTCCCCGGCGGTCCCACCTGGACCAAGACTCACCCCGTGGCCCGAGCCATCACAACAGGGGTGCCTCCGTGTCGAGCGACTTTTCCACCGGGATGAAGTGCCGCGTCTGCGGCAAAGTGTACCCGAAGTCCGCCATCAACTTCTGCGTGGACGACTTCGGCCCCCTGGAGGTCGCCTACGACTACGCCCGCGTCGCGTCGGCCCTCTCGAAGGCCAAGCTCGACCGGCGCCCGTGGAACATGTGGCGGTACCGCGAACTGCTCCCGCTCGACGGCGACCCCACCGTTGGCGAGCACGTCGGCGGCACCCCGCTGATCCGCGCCGACCGCCTCGCCGACGCGCTGGGCGTCGAGCGGCTGTGGATCAAGAACGACGCGGTGAACTTCCCGACGCTGTCGTTCAAGGACCGCGTCGTCTCGGTCGCGCTGTCGAAGGCCCGCGAGTTCGGCATGCGGACCGTCGGGTGCGCCAGCACCGGGAACCTCGCCAACAGCGTCGCCGCCCAGGCCGCCAGCGCCGGCCTGGAGACGTTCATCCTCGTGCCCGCCGACCTGGAGCGGACCAAGATCCTCGGCACCGCGGTGTACGGCGCGAAGGTCATCAAGCTCACCGGCACCTACGACGAGGTGAACCGGGTCTGCACCCAGATCGCGATGAAGTACGGGTGGGGGTTCGTGAACGTGAACCTGCGGCCGTTCTACGCCGAGGGGTCGAAGACGATGGGGTTCGAGATCGCCGAGGAACTCGGGTGGCGGTTCCCGCAGCACGTCGTCAGCCCGATGGCCGGCGGCGCGCTCATCGGCAAGATCCACAAGGCGTTCACCGAGCTGCACAACATCGGGTTCGTGGACACGCCGGTGACCACGAAGATGTGGGGCGCGCAGGCGACCGGGTGCAACCCGATCAGCGACTGCGTCAAGAGCGGCCGCGAGCGGCACAAGCCGGTGCGGAAGCCGAACACGATCTGCAAGAGCCTCGCGATCGGCGACCCGGCCGACGGGTACTTCGCCGCGAAGCTGATCCGCGAGTCGGGCGGCTGGGCCGAGGACGCGACCGACGCCGAGATCGTGGAGGGCATGACGCTGCTGGCGCGGACCGAGGGCGTGTTCGCCGAGACGGCCGGCGGCACCACGGTCGCCGTGGCGCGGAAGCTCATCGAGTCCGGCCGCATCCCGCGGGACGAGGAGATCGTGCTCTGCATCACGGGCAACGGCCTGAAGACGCAGGACGCGGTGTTCGACACGCTCGACATCCCCGAGAGCATCGCCCCGACGCTGACCGCGTTCGAGACCCTGGCCGGCCTGAAGGCGGCCGAACCCGCCCTCGTGTGATTGGGTAGGGCCGGCTGTGCCGGCCAATCCGGGGCGTGAACAAGAAGGCGGCCGGCACAGCCGGCCCTACGAAGAGGAACCGATGGCGATCAAGGTTGAGATTCCCGGGCCGCTCCGCGAGCAGGCCGGCGGCCACACCGAGGTGGCGGTGACCGGGACGACGGTCGGGACGGCGCTGGCCGACCTCGTGAAGCAGTACCCGGCCCTGGAGCCGAAGCTGTTCGCGAACGGCGCGATCCGCCCGTACATCAACGTGTTCGTGAACAACGAGGACATCCGGTACCTCGACGAGATGGACACGGCCCTGACCGACGGCGTGGTCGTCGCGCTGATCCCCGCCGTGGCCGGTGGCTGACCCATGCCCGACGACGCACCACCACCCGAAGAAGCGCCCGACGGGGCCGCGGTGTTCCCGCTGATCCCGGACGAACTGGGCGTCCACCCGCTGCTGCTCGCGGCGCTGCACGCCTACGTGTTCCTCGAGGGGTCCGAGGCGACCGTCCTCAACCCCGCGGTCGCCGACGAGGCGATGAACTACGTCGTCGGGTACCTGCAGCGGCTCGACGGCGACGCGCTCCGCCGGGTCAAAGAGGACATGGCGACCCTCGCGGGGTTCGCCAAGGCCGAGAAGTGGCCCAAGCAGCAGGTCCGGTTCCTGCAGGACTTCCTCAAAGACAACGGAATCACTGGTTGAATCCCTCGTTTAGCCGCGGCCCGCAGGGGAGCGTGCTCCCTTGCGGTCGCGGCTGAACTCTTTCACGGCGCACCATGACAGACACCAACCCGCTCGAACGCTACTCCCGCCAGATGCGGGTCCCCGGCATCGGCAAGGCCGGTCAGGAGAAGCTCCTTGCCAGCCGCGTCACGCTGTGCGGGTGCGGCGCGCTCGGCACCGTACTCGCGAACACCCTGGTTCGGGCCGGCGTCGGGTTCGTCCGCGTCGTCGACCGCGACTTCGTCGAGCCGTCGAACCTCCAGCGCCAGGTGCTGTTCGACGAGTCCGACGTGGCCAACAACATGCCCAAGGCCGAGGCCGCGGCGATCAAGCTCCGGCAGATCAACTCGTCGGTGAGCGTCGAGCCGATCGTGGCCGACATCAACCGCACGAACATCGAGGAGTTCTGCAAGGACGCCGACCTCATCCTGGACGGCAGCGACAACTTCGAGATCCGCTACCTCATCAACGACGTGGCGTTCAAGCACTCGAAGCCGTGGGTTTATGGGGGCGCGGTCGGCAGCGAGGGGATGACGATGACGATCATCCCCGGCGAGACGCCGTGCCTGCGGTGCGTGTTCGAGGCGCCGGCGGCCCCTGGCGAAACTGGGACTTGTGAAACGGCGGGCGTGCTCTCGCCGGTCGTGAGCATCGTCGCGAGTTATCAGGCGGCCGAGGCGCTCAAGCTGCTGTCCGGCAACAAGGCGGCCGTGAACCGCGAACTGCTCGTACTGAACGTGTGGGAGAACACGAATAAGCGGGTGAAGGTCGCGCCGCTCGCGGGCCGCAAGGGCAAGTGCCCGTGCTGCGCGCAGCGGAACTTCGAGTGGCTCGACGGCGCGCACGGCACGCAGACGACGACGCTGTGCGGCCGCAACGCGGTGCAGGTGAGCCACCGGGCCGCGAGCAAGCTCGACTTCGAGTACCTGGCCGGGGTGCTGAAGCAGACGGGCGCGGTGAGCTTCAACAAGTTCCTGCTCAAGTTCAACCTGGTCGAGAACGGCGACCCGTACGAGTTCACGGTGTTCCCGGACGGCCGCGCGATCATCAAGGGCACGAGCGAGCCGGACAAGGCCCGCACCCTGTACGCGAAGTACGTCGGGCACTGACCCGGTATGACGGGCGACCCCGCACGGAGACGATCATGGCCGCCGCCCGCGTGACGAAACCGCCGAAGCCGAAGGCGGTCGCGCTGGCACCGGCGATTCCGCCGCTGCCCGTTCGCCGGTTCACCGTTGAGGAGTACCACAAACTCGGCGAGATCGGGGTGCTGACCGAAAACGACCGGGTCGAACTCATCCACGGCTGGATCGTTCCCAAAATGACCATCCACCCGCCGCACAACTATGCTGTGACCGCCCTGATGCAACAACTCGGGACGCTGGGGGCGAAGGGAGTCATCCGCGTCCAGCAACCGATCACGACCGCCGACAGTGAGCCGGAACCCGATGTGGTGCTCGCGACGGGTTCCAACGCGGCGTACAAGACGCGGAACCCCAAGCCCACGGAAGTGGTCATTCTGGTGGAAGTCGCCGACTCGTCGCTCAACGAGGACCAGACAACGAAACACGCGCTATACGCGGGAGCGAAGGTGGCGGTGTACTGGATCGTCAACCTCGTAGACCGCCGGGTCGAGGTGTACACGCAGCCGAAGGGCGGCAAGAACCCGACGTACAGGCAGCAAACGAACTACGGCCCCGACGACACCGTGCCGGTGGTCGTCGGCGGCAACGAACTCGGACGGATTTCGGTCAAGGAACTGCTCCCGTGATCTACCTCGACAACGCAGCGACGAGCTTCCCGAAGCCCGAGGGCGTGTACACCGCCCTCGACCACTTCGCGCGGCACACCCTGGCCAACCCGGGCCGGGCCGGGCACAAGATGGCGCTCGCGGCCGAGCACGCGCTCGACGACGCCCGGCACCGCCTCAACCGGTTCTTCGGCGGCGTGCGGCCCGACCGGTGGGTGTTCACGCTCAACTGCACCGACGCCCTCAACATGGCGTTCAAGGGCGTCCTCAACGACGGTGACCACGTCGTCACGACGGACCTCGAGCACAACAGCGTGTCGCGGCCGCTCGTCGCGCTCGCCGAGGCCGGGCGCATCACGCTCACCCGCGTCGCGGCCGACACCGGCGGCACCGTGAGCGCCGCGGCGATCGAGGCGGCGCTCACCCCCAGGACCAAGCTCGTCGCGGTCACGCACGCGAGCAACGTCCTCGGCACCGTGCAGCCCGTCGCCGAGATCGGCCGCGTCGTCCGCTCCCGCGACGCGCTGTTCCTGGTCGACGCGGCGCAGACCGCGGGCGTCGTCCCGATCGACGTGCAGGCCGCGTGCATCGACCTGCTCGCGTTCCCGGGGCACAAGTCGCTGTTCGGGCCGACCGGCACCGGGGCGCTGTACGTCGGGCTGCGGGCGGCCGTGCGGCCGTGGCGCGAGGGCGGCACCGGCGGCGACTCGTCCACGCCCACGCAGCCGAAGGAGTTCCCGTACTACCTCGAGGGCGGCACCCCGAACGTGCTCGGCGTCGCCGGGCTGGTCGCGGGGCTGAACTTCGTCGAGGAGCGCGGCCCCGGGGCGATCCTGCACCACGAGCTCGAACTGTGCGACCGGTTCCGCATGGCGCTGGCCGAGATGCCCGGGTTCGAGGTGTTCGGGCACGGCGACCCGGGCCGCCGCGTCGGCACCGTCAGCTTCCGGTGCGAGATGATCCCCGCTGGCGACCTCGGCGCGATCCTCGACCAGTCGTTCGACATCGCGATCCGCCCGGGGCTGCACTGCGCCCCGTACATCCACAAGGCGGTCGGCAGCTACCCGGACGGCCTCGCCCGCGTGAGCCCGGGGCCGTTCACCACCGTCGCCGAGATCGACCGCCTCATCGACGCGCTCAGGGAAGTGACCGGCGGGCTGTAACGGGGGCGGGCATGGCCGGACCGTTCGACGCCGCGTTCAAGCAACTGGTCGATGCGTGCGCGGCCGACTGGGTCGGGTTCCTCGCGCCGCTCGTCGGGTTGCCCGCGTCCGTTCCGGTGGAGCCGCTCGACACCGACCTGTCCACCGTCCAGCCGACGATCGACAAGGTGTTCCGCCTGCGGCCGCCGGGCACGGGCCTGCTCCACATCGAGCCGCAGTCGAGCTGGGACGGCGAGTTCCCCGACCGCCTGCTCCTTTACAACAACCTGCTCTTCGCCAAGCACGGCGGCCCGGTCTACACCATCGCCCTCCTCCTGCGCCGCGAGGCGTCGGCCCCGAACCTGACCGGACTCGTCTCACGCGCGTACGCCGACGGCACCGTGTACCAGTGGTTCCGGTACACGGTGGTCCGGCTCTGGGAGCTGCCGGCCGATCAACTCCTTTCCACCGGGCTCGGCACGACCCCATTAGCGCTTCTGACCGACGACGCGGCCCCGCGGCTCCCGGAGGTGGTGGGCCGGTTCGCGGAGCGCGCGCTCCGCGAGTCGCCGACCCCGGACGCGGGGAACCTCCTGCTCAGCTGTGCTTTCTTGCTGCTCGGGCTGCGGTATGATGACGCCGTGGCCCGGGCCGTGTTCCAGGGAGTGCAGCGCATGAGAGAGTCGAGCACCTACCAGGGGATTCTTCGCGAGGGGCGGGCAGAGGGGCTTGTCGAGGGCCGCGTCGAGGGCCGCGTCGAGGGCCAGCGGGACGACATTCTGCTGGTCCTGCGGACGCGGTTCGGTGCGGTGCCCCCGGACGTCGAGCACCGGGTGCGGGCGACCGCCGATCCGGCCGCCCTCCAATCCGCCCTGGTCCGGGCCGTTCAGGTGGGCAAGCCGGAAGAACTGTTCCCGTGAAGCGGCCCGCACGTCGCCTTTCCCCGACCGGCACCTTTCCTTCACGCCGCCCACCGGGTATCTTCATCAATACCGCATCACGCCCCGCCTTGCCTCTCTCAAGGAGGATCATCATGACGGCCGGCCTGATCGTGCGCATCCCGGTAACGGTGGCATTCGGGACCGACGAGGAGTTCGACCTTCGGGTCCGCCTGGAGCGCGAGTTGGGCACGGCCCTGGCCGCGGCCGGGGCCGGCGAGGGTGCCGGGAGCGAGACCGGCACCGCGCACATGAGCCTGCACTTCGTCAACATTACCGACGCCGGGGCGGCCCTCGGCGCCGCGAAGGACGTCCTGGCCCGTGCCGGCCTCCTCGCCCGCGCCGAGGTGGTGCTCGAAACCCGCTCCAAGGCCGATCCCGACGACCCCACCTGGCAGGTTCTCTGGCCGGTCTCGCAGCCGGCCGTCGCCCGCTCGGCGTGACCTCACGGCACCGTCCGCGCGGGGCGGAACCCGTTCGCCCGGTTCTGGTTCGACGGCCGCACCGTGTCGGTCCGCTCGGCGGTCCGCTGGAGCGGGGCGGCGACGTCGAACGAGCCGCCCCGGAGGAGCCGCCCCACCCGGTCGTTCACCTCCAAATGTGCGCCGTGTTCCAGGTCGTCCACGCGGGCGCCGGGAGCGAGGAGCGCCGGGTCTTCCACCCACTCCAGCGCGTTGCCCAGGGTGTCGAACAGCCCCAGGTCGTTCGGCCGCCGGCTGCCGACGGGCCACGCCCGGTCGTCGCTGTTGCGGGCGTACCAGGCGTACCGCGGCAGCAGTTCGCTGGAGCGGCCGAAGTGCCGGGCGACCGCGGACCCCGCACGCGCGGCGTACTCCCACTCGGCCTCCGTCGGGAGCCGGTACCCGGTCAGCGCCAGGTGGCCCGGCTTCATCGACATCCCCTCCGCGTACTCCCCGCTCGCGTTCGGCCGGTAGCACCACTGGTCCTCGGGGAGGCCGTCGCGGCGGCTGAGCCAGTTGCAGTACGCGGCGGCGGCGTAGAACGACACGCCCACGGCCGGCGACTCGGGGTCGAGGCGGTACCGCTCCACCCAGGCGTGATCGGGGCGGAACCGGAGGAACTCGGTGACGGTCACCTCGCGGGTGGCGACCGCGAACGACCGGCCGATCCGCTTGAGGTGGGCCGGCTCCCGGACGGCGACGCGGGCCGGTTCGGCGGCGGGCGACCCGGCCGCGAACTCGACCGGGCCGCGGACGACGGCGTAGGTCTGCCCCTCGCGGTTCACGAACCACCCCGCCCCGGCCCTCCCCCCCGCGGCCTGTTCGGCGTCGGCCCGGGCGAGGTCGGCGGCGCGGCCCCACTGCCGGCGGAGGAGCCAGTCGATGGCCGAGTGGGTGCCCGGGTCCGGATCGGTTCGGTACAGGCGGAGGAGGGTCGCCACGAGCGGCTCACGGTCCGCGGCCGGCACGTCGTCCGGCGGGTAGTCGCCCAGCGCCAGGAGGAGCGCCCGGCGGGCCGAGGCGTCGGACTCGTCCCCGAAGCGGCGCGCGAGGAGCACCGGGTCGGCCCCGATCGCCGCCAACCGCCGGACGAGGTAGCCGCGGGCGCTCGGGTCGCCGCCGGCCGGGAACCGGAGCCCCCGCCACGCGGCGTCGGGCTCGCCGAGCTTCAGGAGCGCCGCGGCCGCGTTCGCCTGGCGCCGGGCGGCCGCGTCCGCGGCGTCCGACGAGACCGCCCCGGCCCGCTCCCCGGCGGCCCCGGCCGCGGCCGCGACCGGCGGGTCGAACGGCACGTCGGGCGCCCCCCGGGCGGCGGGGTGCGGGAGCCACGGGCGGTCGAGTTCCGCCCGCAGAATTGGGGCGATCGCGGCCCGGTGCGCGAACACCTCGGCGTCGAACAGGCGGTGGTGCCGGGGGTCCACCGTGACCGCCAGTTCGGCCAGTTCGACCGGCCGCCCGTCGGCGTAGGTGGCGAGCAGGTCGGCCGTCAGGTCGAACGCCGACGCCTCGGCGACGAGGTCCTGGTGGTCCAGCCGGCCCGACGCGATGCGGTGCCGGGCCTCGGGGTACCGCTTCAGGAGCGGGGCCAGCAGGTGGAGGCGGACCGGGTCGAGGGCCGCGGCCCACGCGACCGCCCGCAGCGGGTTCTCGCGGGTCAGCTCCTCGACGAGCGGCGGCGCGACGCGCGCCCAGCGGGGGTCGCCCGGGGCCAGCCCCGCCAGCGCCGCCGCCGCCCGGACGCGGACCCGGGCCGGGGCGGCCGCGTCGGCGAGGGCCGCCCACAGCGGGGGCGCGACGACCGCGGCGTGCGGCCGGAGCAGGTCGCGGACCGGGAGCAGCTCTTCGGGCCGGCACCGGGTCAGGTGGTCGCCCAGCTCCGCCGCGCGGCCCGGCTCGTCGGCCAGCAGCGCCAGCCGCGCGTGGAGCCCCGGCTTGGTGTCGATCGGCCGGGCCGCCAGGTCGCGGAGCCGCCCGGCGGCCAGGTCGCGGAGGTCGCGGAGGTCGTCGACCAGCCGCGGGACCACGGCGGTGTCGGCCAGGGCCAGCGCGTCGACCAGGGCGTCGGCCCGCGTCTCCCGGGCCTTCTGGCGGGTGGCCTCGGCGAACCCGCGCTCGGCCGCGACCCGCTGCTCCACCAGCCGCTGCTCGAACCGCACCGCGAGCGCCCCGGCGGTGACCAGGAGCACCCCGACCGCGGCCGCGGCCACCGCCCGGCCGGGGTGCCGCCGGCCCCACTTCGCCACCCGCTCGATCGTCCCGACGGGCCGGGCCGTGATCGGCCGCCCGCCCAGGAACGCCCGCAGGTCGTCGTGCAGCGCCGCCGCCGTCGGGTACCGCCGCTCCGGCTTCTTCTCCAGGCACTTCAGGCAGATCGTCTCCAGGTCGCGGGGGGTCCGGGGGTTGACGGCCCGGAGGGCGACCGGCTCGCGGGTGAGGACGTGGCGGATCGTGTCCATGGCCGAGTCGCCGCGGAACGACGGCCGCCCGGTGAGCAGCTCGTACAGGATCGCGCCGAGCGCGTACACGTCGGTCGCGGTGCCGATGTCCCGCGTCTTCCCGGCCGCCTGCTCGGGGCTCATGTAGCTCGGGGTGCCGATGACCGCCCCGGTCGCCGTCAGGTCCGACGACCCGACCTTCGCGAGCCCGAAGTCGGCGATCTTCGGCTCCCCGGCCGCGGTCAGGAGCACGTTGGCGGGCTTCAGGTCGCGGTGGACGATCCCCTTCGAGTGGGCCAGGGTCATGGCGTCGGCCAGTTTCGCCACCACCGCGGCCGCGTCCCGCGGGGGCAGCGCCCCGGACCGGGCCAGGAGCGACGCGAGGGTCCCGCCGTCCACGAACTCCAGCGCGAAGAACGGCTGGCCGTCGTGCTGGCCGAACTCGTGGACCCCGACGATGTGCGGGTGCGAGAGCTGCGCGACGGCCTCGGCCTCCACCAGGAACCGGACCCGGGCCATCGGGTCGGCGTACTGCCCGCCGAGGAGCATCTTCACCGCCGCCCGGCGGCCGAGCCGGACGTTGAGCGCCTTGTACACGACCCCCATCCCGCCGCGGGCCACTTCGCACTCGATCTCGTACCCCGGGATCCTGGGCAACTCGTCCGGGGGGACCTCGCGGGACAGGCCGGCCGCGTGCTCGACCTGCGACGGCGACTGGCCGAGGGTGCCGTGGTCCGCCGGGTGCGCCCCACCGGACGGGTCCGCGCGCGGTTCCGGCTGCGTGTGCGCTTCTCCAAGTGGGGCCGGGGCGCGGGCGTTCGGGTCGTCGGTTGGCATGTGGGGATCATAGCGGGGGCGGGGGTGCGGACAAACAGCGCGCCGCGAGCCGGGCTGTCGGCCCGCACCGCCCGCCCGTATGATTGCCGACGCTCCCGGCACCCGCCGCCGTCCGTCCGTCCGTCGAGGCGCTCATGCTTCTCCCGCTCCAGTTGTTCGTCCTGATCGGCACGCGGGTGGTCCTCGGCCTGCGGTACCGGGCCCGGGTGACCGGACTCGCCGAGGTCCTCAAGAAACCGGGGCCGTACCTGATCCTGCCGAGCCACCCAGCGTACACCGACCCACCCAACGTGCTCCGCGCCCTCTGGGGCACGTTCCGGATGCGGTCCCTGGGGCTGGAGACGAACTTCAACAACCCGCTCCTGGGCCTGCTCGCCTGGGTCATGCGGGTCATCAAGGTGCCCGAGCTGGACCGGGCCAGTGCCGAGGCCCGCAAGAAGGCCGAGGGGGCCGTCGCCGCCGTGATCGACGCGCTGAAGGCCGGCGAGAACGTCGCCCTGTGGCCGTCCGGCACGCTGTCGCGGAACGGGGCCGACTACCTCGGGGCCGCCCGCACCGCGGCCGACGTCCTCAGGGTCGTGCCGAACGCCACCGTGGTCCTGGTCCGCACCCGCGGGCTGTGGGGCAGCTCGTTCAGCTGGGCGTACACCGGCACCAAGCCGCGGCTCGTCGCGCGGCTGCTCCGCGGGGTGCGGGTGCTGTTGTCGAACCTGCTCGTGTTCGCCCCACGGCGGCGGGTCACGATGCACCTGGAGGCGTTCGGACCCGGCGAGCGGCCCGAGCCCCGGCGCGAGGTGCTCAACCCGTGGATCGAAGCGTGGTTCAACGCGGACGCGCCCGAAGTGCCGACGTTCGTGCCGTACCACTTCCTGTTCGGCCCGCGGACCCGCGAGTTCCCGCCGCTCGCGGCCGGTGCCGAGCTGGACCTGTCGGCCGTCAAGCCGTCCACGAAGGCCGCCGTCGCCGAGGCGCTGGCCCACAAGCTGAAGCGGCCGCTCACCGACGACGAGAACCGGGCCGAAACAACGTTCGCGCAGCTCAACATCGACAGCCTGGAGGCGACCGAGGTCACCCTCGAAGTCGAGCAGCGGTTCGGGTTCACCGGCGACACGGTCCCCACCACGGTCGGCCAGCTCTGGGCGATCGCCGCGGGGCTGCTCGACAAGGGGCCGCCGAAGCCGCCGCCGGAGGTGTGGTTCCGCCCGCCCTCCGACACCGGGCCGTACCGGATCCTCGGCGAGACGGTCCCAGAGGCGTTCCTGAACCGCGCCCTGAACAACCCGGACGACGTGGCCGTGGCCGACGACATCGGCGGCGCGCTCACGTTCGAGCGGCTCCTCGTCGGCAGCCTCGCGATGGCCGAGCGGTTCCGCGCGCTGCCCGGCGCGAACGTCGGTTTGCTGCTCCCGGCGTCGGTCGGGGCCGACGTGGCGCTGTTCGGCCTGTACCTCGCCGGCAAGCTGCCGGTCGCGCTGAACTGGACGACCGGGCCGGCGAACCTGGCGCACGCCGCGAGGCTCACCGGGCTCACGCACGTCGTCACCTCGAAGGCGTTCATCGACCGCACGCACATCGAGGTCGCGGGCACGCAGTTCGTCTACCTCGAAGAGGTCCGCCGCGGGGTGGGCAAGCTCGAACTGCTCAGGCGGCTGCTGGCGGTGCGGTGGTTCCCCAACGCGGTCCGGCGGAAGGCGCTCGGCCGCGTCCCGAACGACCCGCACGCGCCGGCCGTCGTGCTGTTCACGAGTGGGAGCGAGAAGGCCCCGAAGGCGGTGCCGCTGACGCACGCGAACATCATCGCCGACCACCGCGGGGCCGAGCCCCCGCAGCAACTCGTCCGGACCGACGCGGTCCTCGGGTTCCTGCCGATGTTCCACAGCTTCGGGCTCACGATCGCGACGCTCCTGCCGGTCCTCGCCGGGTCGAAGCTGGTCCACCACCCGGACCCGACCGACGCGACGGGGCTGGCCCGCAAGCTCGCCGCGTACAAGCCGACGATCCTCATCGCCACGCCGACGTTCCTCGGGTTCATCCTGGGCCGGTGCAAGCCCGGCGACCTCGACTCGCTGCGGCTAGTGGTGGTCGGGGCCGAGCGGTGCCCGGACGAGCTGTTCGACCGGGTCGCGGCGCTCGCGCCCCGGGCCACGGTGCTCGAAGGGTACGGCGTGACCGAGTGCGGGCCGTGCGTGTCGGTGAACCCGGTGGTCGCGGTCCGCCGCGGGACCGTCGGCAAGCCGCTGCCGGGCGTGGACGTGTGCGTCGTGGACCTCGAGAGCGACCGCGTGCTGCCGGCCAACGAGCGCGGGATGCTGCTGGTGTCCGGGCCGACGGTCTTCCCGGGCTACCTGGGCACGGGCGCCGAGTCGCCGTTCCGGGAACTCAGCGGCAAGCGGTGGTACGTCACCGGCGACCTCGCGTCGCTGGACCCCGACGGGTACCTCGTGTTCCACGGGCGGCTGAAGCGGTTCCTCAAGGCGGGCGGGGAGATGATCTCGCTCCCGGCGCTGGAGGAGCCGTTCACGCAGGCGTACCCGCCGACCGACGCCGGCCCGCGGGTCGCCGTCGAGGGCGTCGAGTTGCCCGGCGGCGGCCGGCGGGTGGTGCTGTTCACCACGGAAGACATCGGCCTGAGGGACGCGAACGCCGTGCTGGTGCAGGAGGGGTTCCGCGGGGTGATGCGGCTCGACGACGTGCGCCGCGTCCCGTCGATCCCGGTCCTCGGCACCGGCAAGACCGACTACAAGGTGCTCCGCGGGATGCTCGCGGGGTGACACCAGATCGCACCGATCCGGCACCAGGGGCCGGCTCCAGGACCGCCGTGGCTCACCTGCCCCCGCATCAGTCCGCGGGGAGGAGGTGCGGGTTCCACACGACCTCCCACAGGTGGCCGTCGGGGTCCTGGAAGTAGCCCGCGTACCCGCCCCAGAACGTGTCCTGCGCCGGCTTCACGGTGGCGGCTCCGGCGGCCACCGCCTGCCCCATCACGGCGTCCACCTCCCCGCGCGTCGCGACGTTGTGCCCGAGCGAGAACTCGGTGGGGCTCGGGGCGCTCGCGGGGAGCCCCGTGTCGTGCGCCAGGCTCGTGCGGGGCCAGAGGGCGAGCTTCAACCCGGGCTGGAGGTCGAGGAACGCGACCGCCCCGAACGCGAACTCGGTCCCGGTGATCCCGGGGGTAACGAGTCCGAGCCCGTCGCGGTAGAACCGCACCGCCCGCTCCAGGTCCGCGACGCCGATGGTGATGACCGTGACCCGAGGCTTCATCCCGCTCTCCGTGATCGAACACGGCAACGGCCGGTTCCGTGGGGATAGTATGCCCGACCGGGTGGCGGGTTGCGAAGGTCCGGTGCGGGGCGAAAGCGATTGGCCTTGTCCCTCAAACTAACATTGGGTCTACTCCCCGCCGTCGCGGTCCCACCGGCCAGGGTGAGGTGTTCGCCATGGCGTCGCTGCTCTCGCTGCTGTTCGACAACACGTCCCACCTCGAAGGCGACGCCTTCGTGCGCTCGCGAGCACCGATCACCGGGCTGACCGCCCGCAACAACTTCGGCTTCGAGCTGCGCGTCGTCGGCCGGCACGTCTTCATGGAGGTTGGAAGCGGCCCGCCCTTGCTGTTCTGCCACGGGCTGTTCGGGAGCTTCCGCAACTTCGCCGAGATCGGCGCCGGGCTCGCCGACCGGTACCGCGTCATCGTGCCGTGCATGCCGATGTACGACGCGCCGCTCGCGAGGTGCTCGGTCGAGCACCTCGCCACCTACCTGGAGGCGTTCACCGCCGACCTCGGCCTGACGAACTGCGTGATGGCCGGGAACTCGATGGGCGGCGGGGCGGTGCTGCACTACACGGTCCGGCACCCGGAGAACGTGAGCCACCTGATCCTGTTCGCGAGTTCGGGGCTGTCGTTCATCCCGATGCGGGGCGGGGCGCTAAAGCTGCGGAACTACGAGTACGTGAAGGGGCTGCTGTCCGACATCTTCTACGGCGCGCCGAAGCTGAACGACGACGACGTGCGGGAGGTGTACGATCTGCTCCAGAGCAAACCGGTGCTGCTGCGGTGCCTGAGCTTCACCCGCTCGACCAAGAGGAACTTCATGCACGAGCAGTTGCGGCGGCTCGACCACCCGGCGCTGGTGATCTGGGGGGCGAACGACACCGTCACCCCGCCGGACGTGGCGCGCGAGTTCCGCGAGTGCCTGCGGAACTCCGAACTGCACTACCTGCCCGAGTGCGGCCACTGCCCGCCGTTCGAGAAGCCGCAGGAGTGCCTCCGCCTGATCGAGTCGATGCTCGGCGCGCCCCGCCGCCGCCGGTCTCTGTCACTCACCGTCGCGGCGTGAGGACCCGACAGCGACGCACGGATCAGTAGCCTCCTGGGGGCGGATTCCAAGCGTTCCTCGGAAGTTGCTGGATGGCCCACCCCAGGAACCGGGTGCGGTAATCGATGACGGAAGCTACCAAGAGGAACGTGGCACCACCGGCCACCAGTGCGAAGAACGCCACGGCTGCGATTCCCCGGTACTTCTCGCGAAACATGTCCGAGGTGGTTGCCGCCCGAGTTGTCTCCGGCACCGGCTTGCTGCGGTCGTAGCGGACAACCACATACCCGCTGGGGTCTTCGGGCGTGTGTTCGAGCTTGTCGATGGCGGGCAGCACACCAGCGCCGAAAAGAAATCCCCAAAGGACGAGAAGCACACCGGACCAAAACGCCATCTTCAGCCGGTTTCGTCGGGAAAATATGAGGTCGCCTCGCGTCTGTTCGTCCTCTGCTCTGCCACGTGCGAGGCTCCTGCGGGGTGAGGGGACGGAAAAGATGAGGTCGCCTTGCGTCTGTTCGTCCTCTTCGTGTGAGTCATTCCACATCGTGCACCTTCCCAAAGAGGAACACAAAGCTGGGTCGCGTGAGCTAACGCACCGGTAGCTCCGCGACCCAAAGTGGCGGCTAACAGACGCTACCACAGCACATGACACAACTCAACATGCCGACTTGCCCCACTCGCCTCACTTCACCGGGAGCCACTGGACGGCGTCGACGATGACGTGGCCGTCGGTGACGCCGTCGTTGGTGATGGTAACGGTTGCGGCCTTGCCCTTCTCGAACTCGAACGTGCCCAGCGAGACCCACTGGCCGGCGAGCGGCGGCGGCTTCTGCTGGTTCACCGTTACGGACGCGGTGCCGTCCTTGTGGGTGACCGCCACCGGCACCGCCGTTGCGCGGTTCGCGTTCGGCGTGTACGCCAGCCGCACCTCGTACCTGCCGGCCGCGGGCAGGTCCGCGACGAACTTCGCCGACTGCTTCCCGCGGTCCTTGGCGCTGTCGTGGCGGTAGCCGGCGCCCACGAACGGCGTCGAGGAACTGCTGACCGACTCGAACCCCTTCACCTCGGCGTCGGCGTCGTCCACCACCACGCCGGGGAGCTTCTTCGTGTCCACCGCGTCCGACCGCTTCGGCGCGTCGAACTCCAGCACCTGCTTGTCGGCCACGAGCCGCGTACGGAGCTTGTCGTAGTCGACCTTCTGCACGTCGATGTTGTCGTCGATGGCGATGACGGCGGCGGTCGCGGCGCTCTGGCCGAGGACCATGAACACCGGCTCCATGCGGATCGACCCGTAGGCGATGTGGGTGCTGCTCACGCACACCGGAACGAACAGGTTCGGGCACTCGCCGGCCTTGGGCACGATGGCCTTGTAGCTGATGCGGTACGGGCCGCCGGGGCTCTCCTGCACGTCCCCCTCGTTCTGCACGAACCCCTCGGGCGTGACGTACCGGGCGCAGTTGTGCGAGTCCATGTTGTACGACCCCATGCCGACCGACATCGGGGTCTCGCGCTTGCGGGTGCAGTCCTGCTCGCTCTGCACGTGGTCGCCGACCAGCCGCCGCGCCTCGCGGATGTAGAGCTGGTGCGGCCAGTGGCCGGTGTCGGTGAACTCGTCCTTCGCGAGCCCCCACGGCTTCATCTGCGTCCGCACCTTCTCGGGCACCCGCGGGTGGTTCTGGAGCGCCCACATGAGCCCCTTCTGGTACGACAGGTGGGCGGCGACGATCCTCTCGCGCTCGGCGTAGCTCGCGTCGGGGTACTTGTAGTTCTGGCCGATGAAGTCGGTGCTCACCGCGAAGTTGTTGTTCGTGTCGGTCTTGCCGTTGGGCATCCGGTCCGGCTTCATCGGGACGCGCAGGTCACCGGCCTCGAAGTTCCTGAACAGCAGCTCGTACTTCGCCTCGTCGAAGTCGACCGGCTTCTCGAACGGGACGCGGTTGGCCTCCACGTCCGTCATGCACATGCGGAAGCAGTACGCCTGGAGCCGCTTGTCGGCCTCGCCGTCGGCGGGCAGCGGGTCCGCGTCGATGCCGAACAGCAGGCCGCTCTTCGGGTCGCCCGGCTTCACGTACGGGTCGACCTTAGCGACGAACCGGTGCGTGTGCCGGTTCCACTTCCGGGCTACGCCGTTCATCGTCTCCCCGTGCTCCTTGTTCGCCTCGCGGCCGACGGCGTAGCTCACCCCGGCGGCGGCCATCAGGTCGCCCTCGTAGGTCGCGTCGATGAACACCTTCCCCGCGAACACCTTCCCGGACTCGGTTGCCATCGACGCGATCCGCTTGCCGTCGAGCTTCACGCCCTTCGCCCGGTCGAGCCGCTCGCCGAACGCGACGGTCACCTTCGCTTCGGCGAGCATGTCGCGGAGGACCTTCTCGGCGATCTTGGGCTCGAACGCCCACAGCGCGTCCTCGTCCTTGCGGTAGAACTTGTACCCGTCGCGCTTCTCGTGGACCCACGAAGCGTCGGCGTCGTAGTGCTTCTTCAGCCGCTGGTAGAACTCGCGGGCCACGCCGCCGATGACGGCCTTGTTGCCCGAGTCGGTCCAGCCGAGCCCGCCGGACGTGAGCCCGCCGATGTGCTGACCGGGCTCGATGAGGACGACCGACTTGCCCATGCGGGCGACCTGGACGGCCGCGGCGACGCCGCCCGCGGTGCCGCCGTACACGACCACGTCGGGGTCGGCGGCCGCTGCCGGGCCGCCGAAGGTGAGTAGAGCCACGAGGCAGGAGAGGCGACGCATGGGGGAAGCTCCGGGACTGTGCGGGCGGGCTTGTCCGAAAATCCGAAATTCGAAGCTCGAAGCACGAATGAAGCACACAGAGCACGGCTTCATTCGTGCTTCGAATTTCGTGCTTCGAATTTAGAGGCTAAGCCGCCGCGAAGCCAATAAACAGGAATGCACCGCAGAGGGTAGAGGCGGCGGAACCGGTTTTGGACTCGAAATCCCGGGCGGACCGGTGCCCGTGAGGGGGATCGGCCCGGGTACGTCGCGGCCGTCGCCGTGGCGCACTCTTGCCCTCCCCCCTTGTGGGGGAGGTCGGGAACACAAGCAGCGAACCAACAGGCACTGGGCACACATCACGGAGTACGCATGTCGTCCGTTGCGGTTCCGGGCCGGGCGTGGGTGGTGACGGCCGCGGGCACGGTCGTCAACCTGTGCCTCGGCATCCTCTACGCCTGGAGCGTGTGGAAGAAGGCGCTGGTGCCCAAGGACCCGGCGCTGTACGGCTCGCCGATGGCCGGGCTGAACGAGGGGTGGACGTACCTCTCGAACGCCGAGGCGACGCTCGCGTACTCGATCTGCGGGTTCACGTTCGCCCTGTGCATGATCCCCGGCGGCCGGCTCCAGGACCGGTACGGGGCGAAGGTCGGGGCGGTCTCCGGTGGCCTGTTCCTCGCGGCCGGGTGCGTCGTCGCCGGCCTCATGAAGAGCTTCACCGGCCTCGTGGTCGGGTTCGGCCTGCTCGGCGGCATCGGCATGGGGCTGGGCTACGCCGCCGCGACCCCCGCGGCCGTGCGGTGGTTCCACAGCAGCCGCCGCGGGCTCATCGTCGGGCTGGTCGTCGCCGGGTACGGCGCGGCCGCCATCTACATCTCCCCGCTCGCCGAGTTCCTGATCGGCGAGTACGGCCTGACCGGCAGCTTCGTCGGCCTCGGGGCGCTGTTCGCCGTGGTCGTGGTCGCCGCCGGGCTCATGCTCTCGCCGCCGCCCGCGGGGTACGTCGCCGCGGCCCCGCCGACCGCCCCGGACGCGCCGAAGCCGGCCGCGGTCGTGGACTGGTCGGCCGGAGCGATGCTCGGGACGTGGCAGTTCTACGCGCTCGTGTTCCTGTTCATCGGCTCGGCGCAGTCCGGGCTGCTGGTGATCGGCAACGCGGCCCCGCTGCTCGGGAAGGTCGCCGAGCCGGGGAGCTTCTTCGCGGTGAACGCCTGGCTGCTGGCGACGTTCGGCGGGTTCGTGAACGCCTCGGGCCGGGTCGGCACCGGCCGGTACTCGGACCGCATCGGCCGGCTGAACGCCTACGCCCTGAACGGCACCGTCTCCGCCGCGTGCCTGTTCGCGGCCCCGTGGGTCGTCGCACAAAAGGACGTGCTGGTGCTGTTCGTCATCATCGGTGTGATGTTCTGGCAGTACGGGGGCACGCTGGCGGTCATGCCGGCGATCACGGCCGACTACTTCGGGCCGAAGAACCTCGGGCTCAACTACGGGCTGGTGTTCCTCGGGTGGGGGATCGCGTTCTTCGTGCCGCAGGCCGCCGCCGCGATCGCCGACGCCTACGGCGGCAGCCTCGACCCGGCGTTCTACCTCTCGGGCGGGTTGCTCGTGGCCGCCGTCCTCCTGAGCCGCGTGATCCGCAAGCCCGAACCCGCCCCGCCGGCCCGCGCGTGAGCCCCCGGCGCTCCGGCTTCCACGCGGGATCGCCCGGCGGTACAATCGGCGAACCTTATAGGGTCATTCCATGCTGGTTGCGCTCCTGTTCTTCCTCATCACCACGCACGCGCTCATGGACTACGCGCTGCAGTCGGACGCGATCGCCACGTGCAAGTGCCGCAAGTTCGAGAGCCCGGTCTCGAAGGCGGTGCCGTGGTACTACTGGCTCTCGGCCCACGCGATCCTGCACGGCGCGTCGATCGGGGTGGTGGTGCGGTGGTTCGGGTTCGACTGGACCGCGGTCGCGACCCTCGCCCTGGCCGAGACGGTGCTGCACTGGTTCATCGACCTGGGGAAGTGCGAGAAGCTGTACGGTATCGACATCGACCAGGCGTTCCACGTCATCTGCCGCCTCGCGTGGTTCGCGCTGCTGGCCGGCGAGGTGTTCGGCCCCCTCCCGCCCGGCTGAGGTACTCATGCGTCTGTCGTCACCGACCCGCCCCGGCCGCGGCCTCGAACTCGCGCTGGCGCTGCTCGCCGCCGTCGGGGCCGGCGGGGCCGGCGGGTACATGATCGCGATGAGCGCCGGCACCCCGGCCCCGCCCACCGAGGCGCCGGCCGCCCGGCCCGACCGCGTCACCTCGCTGGGCCGGCTCCAGCCGGCCGGCGGCGTCGTCCCGGTGTTCGGCCCGCCCGGGGACCGGATCGCCAAGATGCACCCGGTGAGCCCCGGCGACGCGCTCAAGGCCGGCACGCCCGTGGCCGAACTCGCCAGCCGCAAGGACCGGCTCCTCGAACTCCAGGTCGCCGAGACGCAGCAGCAGGAGGCGAACACGTCGCTCAAGTTCGCCCGCGTGGCCGGCGAGCAGAAGGTCCGCGCCGCCGAGGCCGAGCTGAGCCTCGCCAAGGCGAACAAGGTCGGCGACCTCGCCGCCCTCGACGCCAAGCAGGTGTTCCTGAAGCTCCAGGTCGAGACCGCCGGGGCGAGCGTGTCGCGGCTCGAAAAGCTCCGGGCCGGCGGGTCGCCGATCGCCGACGAGACGATGGAGAAGGCCAAGCTCCTCGCGGCCCAGGCCGACGCCGAGTTCCGGGCCGGGGCCGCCGTGCGGAAGAAGACCGAGACGACGTACGACGAGACCGAGAAGGCCGCGACCGCGAAGGTCGACGCGGCCCGGGCCGAACTCGACGAGGCGCTCGCCCGCGTGCCGACCAAGTCGAGCGAGGAGAAGCTCGTGCTCGCCCGGCAGATGGCCGAGCAGACGGTCCTGAAGGCCCCGGTCGCCGGCACCGTGCTGAAGGTGGTCGGCCGCGAGGGCCAGCCGACCGGCCTGGAGCCGGTGCTCCAGATGGCCGACCTGACCGCGATGACCGCGGTGGCCGAGGTGTACGAGGGCGACGTCGAGCGGCTCTCGAAGTGGGTCCGCACGGGGCCGGTGCGGGCCGAGATCAAGAACCCGGCGCTGCCGCGGCCGCTGGCCGGCACGGTGAAGTCGGAGCAGGACATCTCGCGGATGATCGCGCGGAACCAGGTGTTCGCGATGGGGCCGCGCGAGGACGCGGACCGCCGGGTGATCGAGGTCGTCGTCCACCTCGCCCCCGACGCGGTCGCCGACGCGAGCCGGTTCGTCGGGCTCCAGGTCACCGTCACGCTGGAGCCCGGGAAGTGACCCCCCTGCGGCTCGCGTGGGCGAACCTGGCGCACAAGCGCTCCCGCACGGCGGTCGCGGCCGGCGGGGTCGCGTTCGCCGTCGTCCTCATCTTCATGGAACTCGGGCTCCTCGGCGGCGTGGGCCGCACCGCGACGATGCTCTTCGACCGGCTCAACTTCGACCTGTTCATCACCTCCGCCGAGTACATGGACCTGAGCCGCACCGAGCAGTTCCCCCGCGCCCGGCTCGCGCAGGCCCGCGCCGTCGCCGCCGTTGAAGACGCGGTCCCGCTCTCGTACGCGGGCGGCGGCTGGCGCGCCCCCACCCGCACCGGCCCGTTCGGCACCACCCCCGGCGGCAGCGTCCTGTCCGTCAGCATGATCGCCGTGCCCCCGGGGCAGACCGAGCGGGCGTTCCTCCTCGGCCCCGACGGCGCGTTCGCGACCGCCGACGAGGCCGGCGCCGCCGGCGAAGCGCTCGCGCGGCTCGACGCGTTCCTCCTCGACCGGCTCTCGAAGCCCGAGTTCGGCACCGTCGCGCAGCTCGTGGCCGCCTCGCAAGGGGACACCGGCGACCCGGTCCGGCTCAACGACATGCGGGCCACGGTCGCCGGCTCGTTCCGGCTCGGCACCGGGTTCAGCTGGAACGGGATGCTCCTCTCCAGCGAGGAGACGTTCGCCCGGTTCACCGGCCGCCCCGCCGACCGCGTCGACTTCGGCCTCGTGCAGCTCCGCGACGGGGCCGACGTGCTCGCGGCGCAGCGGGAGCTGCGGGCCGTGCTGCCGCCCGACGTGAGGGTCCACACCCGCGAGGAGCTGAACGCCGAGGAGCGGCGGTACTGGCTGCGGCTCACGTCGATCGGCCAGTTCCTGGTCGTGGCCGTGGTGCTGGCGGTCGCGGTCGGGGTGATCTTCGTGTACCAGATGATGGCGGCCGACATCCGCAACATGCTGCCCGAGTACGCGACCGTGAAGGCGCTCGGGTACCGCCCGGCGTACCTGACCCGCGTGGTGCTGTGCCAGGCCGGGCTGCTGGCGGTGCTGGGGTACGCGCCGGGGTTCGTGGCGGCACTGGGCCTGTACGCGGTCGCCCGGAACTTCGGCGGCATCCCGACGGAGATGACGGTCGACGTGGCGGCCGGCGTGCTGGTGCTGACGCTCGGGATGTGCCTCGCGTCGGGGCTGCTCGCGGTGCGCAAGGTCCACGCGGCCGACCCGGCCGACCTGTTCTAAGGGGCCGTTTCTCGGTTGAACTCATTGGTGGTTGGCGGGCCGCCACGGAGGGCGGCCCCTACGACCCAAACGCGAACCCTCTGGTAGGGGCCG
>NZ_JBHYGG010000282.1:0-39626 GCF_051859125.1 Gemmata sp. | reverse complement strand
CCCGGGCCCCCCCGCTGGGCGCCCCCAACCACCCCCGCGGATTGGTTGGGGCCGCCCTCCGTGGCGGCCCGCCAACCGCCGATGATCTCAACCGGGCAGCGGCGGTCAGAAGCGGTAGTTCAGGTTCGCCAGCGCCTCGATGTTCCACGGCCGCGGGCCGACGACCGGGACGCACGCGGCCCCGCTCACGGTGAACCGGTTCCACCGGAAGTGCGCGCCGCCCGTGAGGTTCACCTGGTCCTGCAGGTAGATGAGCCCGTTCGGGTCGCGGTTGCTCAGCGGGATGCGGACGTGCGCCTCGAACGTCGGGGTGACCCGCGGCACGACCCCGCCGCCGTCGTTCAGGGCGTACCCCGTGGCCCAACTCGAACCCAGCAGCGTCACGTCGAGCTTGTCGGTCGGCACGATCAGGTTGGTGATGGTCTGCGCGTAGCCGCGGCCGAAGGTGTGGACCCCGCCGACCCACGGCTGGAACAGGAACGAGTGCGGGACCGCGGTGCCGTCCGGGAAGACCCCCGAGCCGCTGCCGGTCGGCGCCGTCAGCACCAGGCCGGCCGAGAGCAGGTCGCCGGTCTCGACGTTGTTGATGAGGGCGTACTTGAACAGCACGCTCAGGTCGCCCGACGCGGTCTGGCCGGTGCCGCCCGGGCCGCTCACCTGGACGTACGGCATGCGGATGCCGACCGACCCGTCGCCGCCGAAGACCGTCTTCTCGAACCCGAAGAACTGCCGGTTCTGCGTCACGTCCCCGAACCCCGGGTTCAGCGCCGCCCCCAGCCCGTCGTAGTAACTGTACCCGAAGTACGCCCGGTCCACCGGCCGCGGGCTGTCGTTGTCCGTGATCATGATGCCGCTGTACCGCCCGGCCACGATCGTCTGCACGTCGCGGAACACCGGCACCGGCACGCTCCCGAACACCGCCTGGTTCACGTTGCGGAACACCGGCGTGACGATGACCGTTTCGCGGTTCGTCTGCGGGTCGACGATGACCTGGCTCGTCGTCCCGACCTGCTGCTGCACGACGACCGAGCCGACCTGCTGCTGCTGGAAGGTGACGCCCACCTGCACCCGCTGGCGGATGAAGATGCCGGGGAAGTCGCCGTCGAACGTCTCGTTGAACGACCGCCCCTGGAACCCCCCGCCGGCCGTTTGCGTGGCGAACGGCGAGGTGAGGGTGGTCATCGGGTCGGGCGCGGGCCGCAGGGGCGGCAGCGGCGGGCTCTGCGGCACCCCGGGCCAGTTCGGCAGCGCCGGCACGGGGTCCGGCGGGAACGGCCGCGTGTACGCGGTCGGTGCGACGCGCGACGGCCCCTCGACGAGCGGCACGACCGGCGGGAGCTGCTCCTGGGCGCGGGCCGGCCCGACCAGCCCGGCGAACACGAGAACGGCCCCAGCGGCGGCTCGGAACATGGCAACCCCCATCCGCGGAGCGTCTGACGCAGGGCACTCCGTGTTGGAGTTATCGGCACAACCGCACCGGCCAGTTGAGCCGACTTTGCCGGCCGTGCCGGTTCCGCCGGCCGGGGCGCCCGCGTGCCTCGTACGTGGTTACGGCTGGGTCGTGAACTGGAGGCCGGTGCGGGCCGGGGTCGCCTCGCCGGGGAGCGTGTCCGGCGGGGCGTGCCGCCACTCCGCCTTGCCCGCCGTCTGCTGGTACCCGATCCAGTACAGCCGCTCCAGCTCGGCCGGGTCGAACGCGAACGAACTGGTGGTGCCCACGAAGTCGTTCGGCAGGGCCATGAGCCGGAACTGGCACCGGTTCACCGCGCACAGGGCGTACAGCTTCACCAGGTCGGACCGGAACAGCGCGTACAGCGAGTTCGACACGCCGCCGAACAGCAGGGTCGTGATCTTCGGGCCTTCCTTCAGCGGGTCGCGGTAGAACTTCCCGGCCGAGAGCACCCACGCGGTGGACCCGGGCGGGATGCCGGCGGGGGTGCGGACGAACGCCTGGAGCATGTTCCCCGCGTCGCAGTGCATCTCCTTGAACCGCACCCCGTTCACCTCGACGCACAGTTCGACCGGCCGCACGCCCCCCGGGGGCGAGCACGCGGCCAGGAGGATCTTGCGGATCAGGACCGGTGCGTCGGGGCGGCCCGACGCGGCGATCGACGTGATGTCCCAGATCGCGGGCCGGTTCGACTGCACCTCGACCGTGCCGACGTATACGCGGCGGCCCTCGGCGTGGGCCGCCCGCATGTCGCACATGAACTCCGGGGTGATCTCCTTCTCGAACCGCTCCTCGAGCGGGGCGTTGGAGAAGAACCCGGTCCGGTACCGGAGCGCCTTGAACAGTTCCAGCTTGTACAGGTCGGTCCGCTTGATGTTGCTGAAGCTGTAGGCCAGCCGCTTGTCGTACTTCGGGCCGAGGAACGCGAGCACGGCCGTGGCCGCGCCGCTGCTGATGCCGGTCGCGACGTCGAACACGGGCCGGTCGCCGGCCGCGGTCCACCCGTTGAGGACGCCCGCGGTGAACGCGCCGTACTTCCCGCCGCCGGACATCACGAGCATGTTGATGGGCCGCCCCGGGTTGACGGGCGGTGGCTGCCCCATAAGGACCGCGGACAGGCTGGTGACGGCGTCCGTGTCCCCGTCGCGGGACGGCGGCGACCCGTCGGCGTTGAGCCACACCTTGCCCACGAGGTGCGCCGGCGGCCCCTCGTAGGGCTTCGACCGGCACCCCACGACGACCGCAAGCGCGAGCGCGACCGGTACGAGGTACGCGGCCAGCCGGCCCCTCAGCGGAGAGCAGCAAGTCATGACGTCCACCCGCGAGCCTGATGACACGAAAGGCCGGCGAATACCGCGGGCGGGGAACCGGGTCAAGGCATTCGCGGGAGAATTGTGGGCGGTCACCGCTCGTCGCGCTGCACCCACTTCGTGGCCGGGTCCGGGGGCTCCCAGGCGGCGAGCCGGGCGAGCAGGTCCGGGACCGAGTCGGCCACCAGGAGCAGGTCGCGGTGCTTCGGCTTGAGGAGCCCCTCGCCGGTAACGTGGTCGAGCCACCCGAGCAGGGGCGTGAAGAACCCCGCGACGTTGAGGACCGCGACCGGCTTCCGGTGGATGCCGAGCTGCCCCCAGGTGAGGATCTCGAACAACTCGTCGCAGGTGCCGTACCCGCCGGGGAGCGCGACGAACGCGTCGGCCCGGTCGGCCATGAGCGCCTTGCGGGCGTGCATCGAGTCCACGACGACGAGTTCGGTGCAGCCCTCCATCGCGACTTCTTTGTGCGCCAGCGCGTGCGGGATCACGCCGAGGACCGTGCCGCCGGCCTCGAGCGCCGCGGTCGCGACGACGCCCATCAGCCCGACCCGGCCGCCGCCGTACACGAGGCCGAGCTCCTGTTCGGCGAGCGCCCGGCCGAGGTCCCGGGCGGCGGCCGCGAACGCCGGGTTGGTCCCCGGGGCCGAGCCGCAGAACACGCACACCTGCTTCACGGGTGGACCTCCGGGTCTGGTGGCACGGGTAGCTGACCCCGGCTACACGGCGAACTCCTGGCGAGAACCGCTGGGGCGGCCCGCGTGTGGCGAACGACTTGAACCCGGCGGCCGCAGTCCAGTGCTCGCGGCACCACAGGCCAGAGCCCTGTGGCACCGGTTAGACCGCGGGCGGCCCGAGGAACCCGCTGCGGGCGATCGGCCCCTCGATCTCGGTGCCGCGGCGGAGCCAGAGCAGCAGGGGCGTCGTGAGCATGGTCGTCGCGAGCGCCATGAGCACGAGCACCGCGTACAGGCTCCGCGGCACCACGCCGAGTTCGTACCCGAGGTTGATCGCGATCAGCGCCATGAGCCCGCGGGCGTTCATCATCGCGCCGATGATCCCGCCCTCGCGCCAGGTGAACCCGCTGAGCCGCGCCGCGAGGCCGCACCCGACGAACTTCCCGGCCACCGCCGCGGCGACCACCGCGGCGCAGATGACCCACACCGCCCCGCCCGTGAGGCTCGTGACGTCGGTCCGCAGCCCGGTGTAGGTGAAGAACACCGGCACGAAGAACCCGGTCACCACGTCGTGCAGCTTCGCGGCCGCGGCCGTTCGCAGCTCCTCCTGGTCGGACAGCACCGCCCCGAGGAGGAACGCCCCGAAGACGGCGAAGATGCCGATCAGGTTCGTGGCCACCGCCGCCAGGAAGAGGGCGACGAACAGCACCGCGAGCGCGTTCGGGGACAGCGCGCCCCCGTTCCGCGCCATCGACCGCTTGAAGTACCCGACCAGCAGCGGCCGCGCCACGAACGCCATGCCGAGGGCGAACGCGGCCGTGAGGCCGATCATGCGGAGGGTCGCGAGCGGGTCGAAGTCCGAGTTCACCACGGCCGCGACGGTCGCCAGCAGGATCCACCCGATGGCGTCGTCCACGGCGGCCGCGGTGATCGTGATCGCCCCGAGCCGCGTGCGGGTGACGCCCAGTTCCATCATGATGCGGCCGAGGACCGGCATCGCCGTGATGGACAGCGCGACCCCCAGGAACAGCGTCAGGCCGAGCTTCGAGACCGGACCCGCGACCGGGTGCGGTTCCAGGTACGGGTGGATCCGGGGCGCGAGGAACGCGCCGAGTACGAACGGCACCGTGATCCCCGCGAGCGAGATCAGGATCGCGGCCCGGCCGTGCCGGCGCACGTGCCCGGCCTCGAACTCCAGGCCCACGAGGAACAGCAGGAAGATGAGCCCGAGCTGGGCGATCACGGTGAAGATCTTCGGGATCAGCGCGTCGCCGATGGGCCGCTCGATGGGCAGTTCCGGCCGGAACACCCACGCGAACACGTCCGGCGCGACCCACCCGAGCAGCGACGGCCCGAGGAGCAACCCGGCGACGATCTCGCCGACGACGCTGGGCTGCTTCAGCCGCCGCGCGAGCGCGCCGAACGTCCGGGCCGCGGCGATGATGACGACGAGCTGGACGAGGACCGGGAGGAGTAGCGCTTCGGTGTCGAGCCGGGCCAGGTGCCGGCCGGCGGCCGCGACGGCCCCGTCGATCTGAGGTAGCGGCGATTCGATGGCGGGGGCTCCGGCAGGTGGCGGCGGGTCGGGCGCGAGCGCCCGACCACCAGATACCGCCGCGGTCAGTTGGCCTTACCCTCGACGATCGAGGCCTTCGTCGCGCCGACGACCTTCATCAGCTCGTCGATGTCGGCCTTGGCGACCTTGTTCTTCTTCAGCGTGTCCGCCATCAGGGCCGCGAAGGCGTCGAACTCCTCGGCGGTGATCTTCATGCCCGCGTGGGCGCTCTTCATGTCCTTGCCGGTGTACTTGAGCGGCCCGCCGGTCACCTCGCTGACCATCTCGAGGAGCATCTTCTTCAGGTGCGCCGTGCCCTTCGCGTCGAGCTTGTACTTCCCGTCGCGGAGCAGGTTCACCTTCGGGTCCTCGATCGCCACGACCAGGAGGTCGTTGATGACCTTGGCCACCCCGGTCTCGCCGCCGAGGCGGTCCCACAGCGTGGTCTTCTTCGGCTCCACCTTCGTATCGGTCTTCGGGTCGACTTTCGACTCGGTCTTGGGGTCCGCCTTGGAGTTCGGGGCGATCTCGTGCTGGATCTCGTCGAGCGCGTCGCGGAGCACGAACGCGCCCTCGGCCGCCTTCATCCCCTTGGCCTTGTCGAGCTTGTCCTTGACCGACGCGACCAGCTTGGGCCGGTGGTCGAGGAGCGGGACGACGGCGAGGAGCGTGCCCTGGTACAGCCGGTAGCACTCGTCGTGCTTCTTGTCGTTGAAGACGTCGGTGCCGAGCAGGGCGGCCTCGTACACGATGCGGACGACGCGGCGGTCGAGTTCGGTGCGGTCGAGGGGGCGCTGCCCCTCGGCCGCACGGACCGTCGCCCCGCACGCCAGGACCAGCACGACCGCCGACAGCAACCGCGTTCGCATGACCGCCTCCGGGGTGGACCCTGCCGACTTCGACTTCAGTGTACTGTTATCGGCCCGGCGGCGCAACGCCGCCAGCCCCATTCTCCGCCCGCCCGACACTTCCCGCCCGTTGCACTTTCGGGCGGGGCGCGCGTATCGTAGTGGTGAGGGAGGAGCGCCGCCATGACCCGCGATCGTGCGTACGACGAGGACGACCGCCCCCGCCGCGACCGGGCACGGCCCGGGGTCGCCGGCTGGGTGTTCAGCGCCGCGTTCGGCGTCGCTCTGGCCGCCGGCGTGTTCCTGGCCCGCGACTACGTCCGCCTGCGGAACGCGCCGCCCCCGACCGACCCGGGCGCCCAGCTCCGCCAGGCCACCGAGCGGCCGCCCCTCGATTCCGAGGAGCGCGAGGCCGTCGAGTTGTTCAAGAAGCTCAAGCCGAGCGTCGTGAACGTGGACGTGGTGCAGCGGCAGCGGGTCGGGTGGCAGGACCAGGTCGCCGAGCGGCAGACCGGCGCCGGGTCCGGGTTCGTGTGGGACGACGACGGCCGCATCGTCACCAACTACCACGTCGTCGCCGAACTCGCCCGGATCCCGAACACGCTCGCCCGCGTCACCCTCGCCGACCGCACCGCGTGGGACGCCGTGGTGGTCGGCGCGAGCCCCGAGTACGACCTCGCGGTCCTCCAGTTCGCGGCCCACGACCGCCCGGCCGCCGGCCGCGTCCGCAAGATCGAACTCGGCACCTCGGGCGACCTCGAGGTCGGCCAGAAGGTGTACGCGATCGGCAACCCGCTCGGCCTGAGCCTGACCATGACGAAGGGGATCATCTCGGCCCTCGACCGGCCCATCAAGTCGCCGGCGAACACGACGATTTCCGGTGCGGTGCAGACCGACGCCGCGATCAACCCCGGGAACTCCGGCGGCCCGCTGCTCGACAAGGCCGGCCGGCTCATCGGCGTGAACACGGCCATCGCCACGACGAGCGGCAGCAGCGGGAACATCGGCATCGGGTTCGCGATCCCGTCGGAACTCGTGAACACCGTCGTCACCCAGATCATCCAGCACGGCCGCGTCCTCCAGCCCGACCTCGGGCTCGAACTCGTCGACCAGCAGAAGGTGCGGCGGGCGCGGTTCGACCACGGCGTCATGGTCGAGCGCGTGGCGCCGAACGGCCCGGCGGCGAAGGCCGGGCTCCGCGGGCTCGCGGTCACCGCCCGCCGCGTCGAGCAGTTCGGCGACCTCGTCACGGGCATCAAGGGCGAGACCATCGACGGCGTCGAGGACTACGAGAGGGTGGTGCGGTCGCTGAAGCCCGGCGAGCCGGTCCAGGTGAAGTTCCGCCGCATCGACCTGCCCGAGAACGGTCGCGGCGCGCCACGGGAGACCGAGAAGGAAGTCACGCTCACCGTGGGCTCGTCCTGAAGTGCCCCAAACCACTCAGACCTCCCGGGCACCGCACCAGGTGGCCCGAACCTGCCGATCCCGCGGGCATTTTGCCCCGTGGGTGCGCACTTCCCGTGTGAATTCTGCGCAGGCGCTTGCCGATCCTTCTGCGGTCGCTATATTTTGAGCGCTGCCGGACGGTCGGCAGAATCTCTCCCCGTTCGCGATTCCACGCGGGCGGGCCGCCTCGGAAGGGTCGAGTCATGGTCAGCAGTGTCATGCGTGCCGACGTGGACTTCATTGAGGAGCTGCGGCTCCGCCGCTGGGCGCGGGAGAATTATGTCCCCGCGGATGAGCGCGAGCCGGCCTGGCATCCGATCATCCTTGAGGAGATGCGCCGCAAGGACGGGGAAGTGAGCGAGGCCGTGCTGGTCGGCTGACGCCGACCCGGTCCGCCGTCCTGCCGATCCGACAATCGCGGGCGTGTCCAGAGGGGCACGCCCTTCTTCTTTGTGTTTAGTGTTTAGTGTTTAGTGTTTAGTGTTCCATCACGAAACCGGGACCGGCCCGGCCAGTGGAGCGGAACTAGACACTAAACACTCAAACACTAAACACTCCTCGCCGCAGGCAGGAGGCCACCATGGGTTTCTTCACGGGTCGCGTGACGTTTCTGCGGTTCAAGGTGAACGGGCCGGCCCCGAAGATGTTCGACCAGGAGCACCTGGACCGGCTCGCCGACCGCTCCGCGGGCCGCCAGAAGCTCGCGTCGGCCGACGGCATCGAGACCGGGTGGACCGCCGGCGACCACATCCTGGATACCGACTTCGACCTCGCAAAGAACATCATCAACGACACCCTCTCGTTCGACCTGCGGGTGGACACGGACAAGCTCCCGAGTGACCTGCTCCGGGCGTACTACTCCGTCGAGCTGAAGGCGCTCTCGAAGAAGAACCCGAGCGGGCTCCCGAGCGCCCGGCAGAAGCGCGAGGCCAAGGAGGCGGCCCGCGAGCGCCTGGAGTTCGAGGCGAAGGACGGCCGGTACCGCAAGCGGAAGTGCTTCCCGGTCCTGTGGGACCTGCTCTCCAACGAGGTGCTGTTCGGGGCCACGTCGCTCACCCAGGTGGACCGGCTGTGCAGCCTGTTCGAGCAGACGTTCGGGTACGAACTGGAGTGCGTGACCGCCGGCCGCCGCGCGTACCACCTCGCCGAGCTGGGCAGCCGCACCCGGATGGTGGACGACTCGTCGCCCAGCGCGTTCGTGCCCGGCGTCACCCCGCCGGACGTCGCGTGGATCGCCGACGAGAGCAGCCGCGACTTCATCGGCAACGAGTTCCTGCTGTGGCTCTGGTACCAGACCGACGCGCAGTCCGACACGGTGAAGCTCGCGGACGGGTCCGAGGTGGCGATCATGCTGTCGCGGACGCTGACGCTGGAGTGCCCCCGGGGGCAGACCGGGCACGAGACGATCTCGAGCGAGGGGCCGAGCCAGCTCCCCGAGGCGCGCCGGGCCATCCAGAGCGGGAAGCTCCCGCGGAAGGTCGGGCTCACGCTGGTGCGGCACGCGGACCAGTACGAGCTGACCATCCACGCCGAGACGCTCGCGGTGTCGGGGAGCAAGCTCCCGGTGCCGGACGAGGCGATCACCGACCCGCGGGGCAAGCTCGACGACCGCGCGAACCAGCTCCGCGGGCTCATCGAGACCCTCGACCTGCTGTACGACGTGTTCGGCCAGAAGCGGTTCGGCAACGAGTGGGAGGCCGAACTCACCGGCATGCAGAAGTGGCTCAAGCGCGAGGAGCGCCGCGCCGCGTGACGGCCAGCCCGTTTGGGCTGAGGAAGGCCGCCGGTGCCGTGGTCAGGTGGCGCCCCCTCACCCGCGAGTCTTCGAGCGGCGGGTGAGGGGTCTTCGTGGGGACGCCCCCTCGCTCCCAATCGGGTGCGACGCTCACCCCCCAGCGGGCGGGAGCGCCCGCGGCTCGCCGAGGCCGGTGAACTTCGTCAGGAACGCGAGGAACTGGTCGAGCAGGCTCGTCGAGCTGCCGCGGCGGCCCAGGATCACCACCGCCTGGGGCGTCACCGTCACCTTCCCCGCGAACCCGGCCAGCACCACCTCGGCCGAGTTCGCGTCGCTCGCCACGCCGACCTTCACGCCCTCGGGCGGCGCGTCCTCGATCTGGTCCACGAACTCGGCCACGTCCACGGGCCGGGCGAACTCGAACACGAGCCGGTCGAACACCCCGCCGAACACCGCCTGGAACCCCGCCGACTTCACGAAGTCCGGGCCGGACAGCCGCGCGACCTCGCGCTGCCACACCACCTCCGAGAGGTCGTCGGGGTTGATGTTCACCGTCACCGTGTACTCGAAGTCGGGCGTGCGGATGTACCCCATGCCGTCGCGCTCGGCCGACACGTCGAGGTCCTTGCGCTTGTACCCGAACTGCTCGCGGACCATGTCGAACGTGTTGTCGAGGTCGGCCTTCACGTCGGCCACCGCCGCCCGGTTCACGAACTTCCGCGCCCACTCGTTGGCGCGGTCGGGCATGTTGCTCGACTTCCGGTAGCCGGTCAGGTCCTTGATCTTCCCGACCTGCTCCGACCGGAACGCGACCCGCTTCATGCGGCCGGGGTCGAGCAGTTCGCCGCCCGTGCCGAGGAGCTTGCCGAGGTCCGCGACGACGGCCGCCGCGTTCCCCTCGCCGAAGAGTTGCGGGGCCTGCTCCTCGCCGTCGTGGGTCCGGCGGAGGGTCCGCGGGACCGCGTCGGCGAGGAACTCGTGCAGCGCCGCGGCCGTGAGGGCGCCGTCCTTGCCGACGCCCGCCCGCGACTTGCCTGTGAACATCTCGATCAGGTGGTGCCGCCAGATGCCGTGCCGCAGCGCCGCCGACTCGAACGACCGCTCGCCGGGCTCGCACGACACGAGGCCGACGCAGTTCGGCGACGCCTCGAACAGCTTGGCGAGTTCGGCGGCGTCCAGGCCCGACGGCTCGGTCGCCCCGGGGAGCGTGAGGCCGTCGGCGTCGATGAGCACGGCGACCTCGTTGCACTTCGTCTTGTGCAGCGCCGCGAGCAGGTCGGGGATCGCGAGTGACGTCTCGGGGAGGTCGGGGGTGATCGTATCGGCGCACGCGAGGTAGCCGCGGCCCTTGTGGGTGAACCCGCGGGTGACGACGAGCACCAGGAGCGAATCTGCCTTGTCGATGAGCTTCGGGAGCCGCTTCAGGTGCGACTCGATGCCGGCCTTCGTCGTGCGGGTGCCGGCGACCAGGACGCACTTCGCGGGGTTGTACCCGGCGGCGGGCAGCGCGCGGTGGAGTTCGGCGCAGTCCCCCGCAGCGAACGGGACGGGCGGCCCGGCCTCGAAGAACGTCTCGACGGCGATGATCAGAGCGGCGCGATCGGCCACGGCAACCCACCTGTGTACGAAAGAGAACGCGGGCTAAGGTGTGAGTGTACGCCAGCCCCCCGTTCCAGCACAAAGTCAGGTGTTGCGGCCCGGCGGCGCGTGCCGGCGCCCGCCGAGGCCGGGTGGGGCGCGGCCACCAGGCGCGACCGGGTGCGCATCGGGGTTCCCGCCGGCACCCGCGGCGGCCCGGCGGCCGCCCGCGCTGGTTCCCGAACGGGGGCGCGTCGTGCCGTTCCACGACACGTCCGCCGGGGCCGCGTCGGGGATTCCAGACTTCGCCGGGGGGCGACCGCCCCGCCCCCCGGACGGCCCCGCTTCTGCACCCAATGCACCGCCTACCTCGCCCCAGCCGCCTCAACCTACCGCGCGACCCCGCTACGGACCCGGGGGCCCCACCCGGCCCCTCGGCGCGAGCGGCGTCGCGCCCCGGAGCCAGTTCCATGGAGCACAAGGCCCCCACTCGCTCGCCCCTGTCAACCGTACCGCTCGGCACCCGCCGGGCGTTCCTGCAGCGCACGTTCCTCGGCGGCGTGGCCGCGGCACCCCTCGCGGCGGCGGCCCGCGCGCGGGCGGAGGACCCGGTCGCCGCCGCGGACTTCGCGCCGTACGAGTCGGTGTTCCGCCAGATCCGGACCCACGAGAACGACCACGCCGAGTTCCTGCGCAACATGCTGGACGACGACGCCCGACCGAAGCCGACGTTCAGGAACCTGGAGATGCCCGACTTCGTCACCTTCGCGGAGCAGTCGCGGGCCCTGGAGAACACCGACGTGGGGGTGTACACGCTGGCGGTGCCGGCGCTGTTCGGCCGGCGGATGTCCGCGGCGGCGATGCGGATCGCCGAGATCGAGGGGCGGCACGCCGGCGTCCTGAACTACCTCGACGGCGCCCCGATGGCCGCGAACGTGCTCGACCCGACCTCCGACCACTCGTTCGACCCGCCGCTCACGGTCGCCCAGGCCCGGCAGCTCATGGCCCCGTTCATCGCCAACCTCAACGGGGGCCCGCCGCTGGCGTTCTCGGTGGTTCGGTCGGCGGCCAACGACATCGCCATCGCCAACTTCGCCCTCGCCCTCGAGGACCTGGCGTCCGAGTTCTACAACACCAACGTCCCGAAGTTCTACGGGCCGTGACGCCCCGCGGGGGCCGGTCTACCCGGCCTGCCCCAGCGCCTCGAGCCACACCCGCAGGTCGTTCTCGTACTCGCTCGCGAGGTCGCCCTTCACCAGTTGCCGGTGGAACGCGGCCGCGCCCTTGCGGCCCAGGTCGGCGGCCTCGGCGTCCGGGAACCGCTTCTCGGGCCGGGCCGCGACGAGCCGCCGGCACAGCGACACGAGCAGCTCGCTCCCGGCCACCTCGGGGGGCAGCAACTCGGGGACGCGGTGCTCCAGCGTGTGCTTGGCCTCCAGCAGCGCCGAGACCCCGGTCGCCCCGTCGAACGGGGACCGCCCGGCGAGCATCTCGACCAGCACGTACCCCATGCTCGCGAGGTCCGACTGCGGGGACACCGGCGCGCCCTCGAGCACCTCCGGGGCCGCGTACAGCGGGGACCACGCGCACCGCCCCTCGGCCGAGCGGAGGTCGGCCGCCGAGCCGATGTCCACCACCTTCGTGGTCCCGGTCCGCTTGAGCATGATGTTCGACGGCTTCAGGTCGCCGTGCGCGATCCCCTCGCGGTGCAGCGCCGCCAGCGCCGACAGGCAGTCCCGCAGGACGTGGATGGCGACGCCGGGCTTGAGCCGCGGCTGCTTCGGCCCCTCGGTGAGGACCACGTCCTCCACGAACCGCCGGTGGTCGGGGTTGAGCCGCGCGCGGGTGCGGTCGAGGGTGTGCTGCGAGAGCACCTGCCGCAGGTCGAGCCCGTCGACCCACTCCATCCGCATGACGCGGACCCGGGTGTGGGCGGTGAAGTCGTGGACCGCGATGAGGTTCTCGTGCTGCACGGCGGCCACGCGGGCCGCGACCCCGGCGACCCGGGCCATGTCGTCGGCGTACGCCAGCGCGGTGCGGTACGGCTCGGGGGAGAACACCTTGAGCGCGACCGACAGCGCGAACCCGTCGGCCCCGTCGAGCCGGGCCTGGAACACGACCCCCTGGCCCCCCTGACCCACGAGCTTGAGGTCGCCGCACCCGATGGCCCAGCCCACGTCCGTCCCGGCCAGGATGTCGCGGTAGTGCTGGCGCAGCTCGGGGTCGTGGTCGTGGCGGTCGGTGGCGTACGTGTGCCGCTCGGTGTCGTGCGTGCGGGTGGACTCCATGTTGCTCCAGGAGAGGGCCGCCCCTGCGGGGGGGGCCCTATTGTAGCGACCCCGCACGGCCCGCCGCACCCCCAGTTGCAATGCCCCCAGAACGGACAACAGAAGCGATGGGACGCGGGCGACGCGGACAAAAACCGGATGACGAGGATCAGACGAGACCGAACCGTCTGATCGGGTCTTCGATCCGCGCTTCACCCGCGTCGTCCGCGTCCCATCGCTTTGCCCGCCGCTCACTCCGCGTGGCCGCCGGTCGCGGTGAACGCCAGGGCGTCGCGGCCCGGGTCGTAGTCCGCGGTCACGGCCGAGCCGTCGCGGACCTCGCCCTTCAGCAGCATCCGGGCCAGCGGCGTCTCCACTTCCTTCTGGAGCGTCCGCTTCAGGGGCCGCGCCCCGTAGGCCGGGTCGTACCCGACCGCCACGACGTGCTTCTTCGCCGCGTCGGTGAGCGCGAGGGTGACCTTGCGCTCCGCGAGCCGCGCCCGCAGGTAGCCGAGTTGGATCTCGACGATCTGCGTCAGGTCCGCCTCCGTGAGCGCGTGGAACACGATGGTCTCGTCCACGCGGTTCAGGAACTCGGGCCGGAAGTGCTTCCGCAGCTCCTCCAGAACGGCCGACTGCATCCGGTCGTACACCTCGCCGATCCGCGTGTCCTTGAACTGCAGGATTTTCTGGCTCCCGATGTTCGAGGTCATGATGACGATGGTGTTCTTGAAGTCCACAGTGCGGCCCTGCCCGTCGGTGAGCCGGCCGTCGTCGAGCACCTGCAGCAGGACGTTGAACACGTCCGGGTGCGCCTTCTCGATCTCGTCGAACAGGACGACGCAGTACGGCCGGCGGCGCACGGTCTCGGTGAGCTGGCCGCCCTCGTCGTACCCGACGTACCCGGGCGGCGCGCCGACAAGCCGCGAGACCGTGTGCTTCTCCTGGTACTCGCTCATGTCGATGCGGACCATCGCCTTCTCGTCGTCGAACAGGAACTCGGCGAGCGCCCGCGCGAGTTCCGTTTTGCCGACGCCGGTCGGCCCGAGGAAGATGAAGCTGCCGATCGGCCGCTTCGGGTCCTTCAGCCCGGACCGGGCGCGGATCACCGCCTCGGACACCGCGACCACCGCCTCGTCCTGGCCGATCACCCGCTTGTGCAACTCGTCGCCCAGGTGCAGGAGCTTCTCCTTCTCGCCCTCCATGAGTTTCGAGACGGGCACGCCGGTCCAGCGGCTCACGATGGCGGCGATCTCCTCCTCGCCGACCTCTTCCTTCACGAGCCGGTCGTCCTTGTCGCGGTCGCCGGCCGCTTCCGCCGCTGCGAGCTTCCGCTCCAGTTCCGGGAGCTTGCCGTACTTCAGCTCGGCGGCCTTGTTCAGGTCGTAGGCCCGCTCGGCCCGCTCGACGTCGTTCTTCACCTGCTCGATCTGCTCGCGGACGGCTTGCACCTGTTGAACGGCCTGCTTCTCGGCCTGCCACCGGGCGCGCATCGCGTCGGAGTCGGCCTTCAGGTTGCCGAGTTCCTTCTCCAGCTTTTCGAGCCGGTCGCGAGAGGCGCGGTCGGTCTCCTTCTTGAGCGCCTCGCGCTCGATCTCCAGTTGCATGACGCGCCGCGAGACCTCGTCCAGTTCCGTCGGCATCGAGTCGATCTCGGTGCGCACCTTGGCCGCGGCCTCGTCCATCAGGTCGATGGCCTTGTCCGGCAGGAACCGGTCGGTGATGTACCGGTTCGAGAGCACCGCGGACGCGACCAGTGCCGAGTCCTTGATGCGGACCCCGTGGTGCGTCTCGTACCGCTCCTTCAGGCCGCGGAGGATCGAGATCGTGTCCTCGACGGTCGGCTGGTCGACGAACACCGGCTGGAACCGGCGCTCGAGCGCCGCGTCCTTCTCGACGTGCTTGCGGTACTCGTCGAGCGTGGTGGCCCCGATGCAGTGCAGTTCGCCGCGGGCCAGCATCGGCTTGAGCAGGTTGCCGGCGTCCATCGCGCCCTCGGCCTTGCCCGCGCCGACGATGGTGTGCATCTCGTCGATGAACAGGACGATCTCGCCCTTCGACTCGGTGACCTCCTTGAGCACGGCCTTGAGCCGCTCCTCGAACTCGCCGCGGTACTTGGCCCCGGCGACGAGCGCGCCCATGTCGAGCGCGACGATCTTCTTGTCCTTGAGCCCCTCGGGCACGTCGCCGCGGACGATCCGCTGCGCGAGCCCTTCCACCACGGCGGTCTTGCCGACGCCGGGCTCGCCGATGAGCACGGGGTTGTTCTTGGTGCGGCGGCTCAGCACCTGGACGACGCGGCGGATCTCCTCGTCGCGGCCGATGACCGGGTCGAGCTTGCCGCGCTGGGCGAGTTGCGTGAGGTCGCGGCCGTACTTTTCGAGGGACTGGTAGGTCTCCTCGGGGTTCTGCGTGGTGACCCGCTGGCTCCCGCGGACCTCCTTGAGCGCGGTCAGCAGCCGCTCGCGGGTGACGCCGAACTCCTTGAGCGCCTTGCCGGCCGCCCCGGGGTCGTCGGTCGCCGCGAGGAGCAGGTGCTCGACGGAGACGTAGTCGTCCTTGAGCTTCTTCGCCTCCTCCTCGGCGTGGGCGATGAGCTTGATGAACCGGGTCGTGGGCCGCTGGTCGACGTCGCCGGTGACGCGGGGCATCTTCTCCAGTTCCCGCTGGAGCTTGACCGTGAGCGCGTCGACGGACAGCCCGGCCTTCTGGAGCACGGCCGGGGCGAGCCCCTTGTCCTGGTCGAGGAGCGCCATCAGGACGTGTTCGACGTCGAGTTGCTGGTGGTTGAGCCGGGCGGCGAGCTTCTGCGCGTCGGCGATGCCCTGCCGGGCCTTCTCGGTGAGCCGATCGAGATCCATGGGAGTCCTCTGGTTGGGTGCGACTGACCGCCGGAGGGGCGGGCGTACCGTGCTTAGAGGGTCGCGGCGGCGAAAGGGTGCCGGAGCGTCGCCTGTCGGGATTTTACGACGGCCGGGACAACGTAGGCGACTCGCTCCGCGAGTCGCACCCCGGCGCGATGACAGGCACCGGTGGGACTCCAACCGCGGCGGGTGTCACTCGCGGAGCGAGTGACCTACTTTCAGGTGCCGGCCGCCGAGTTGCCCTGGACCGCCCGGCTTGCCGCGGGCATACTCCGGCACGAATGGGAGGGTCGCGCGTGGCTCCTGGCGGTCTCACACGCATTCGGGTCGGGTCGGGCACGGCTCGCGTCGCGCGGGTGCGGCGGGCCGGCGCGTTCGCCTGCGGTCTGCTCCTCGCCACCGGCCTGCTGCTGGGGGCGGGGGAAGCGTACCTCCGGGTCACCCCGCCGAGCGACACCGCCGAGCACCTCGGCGTCCTCTCGCCGAAGACCGGCCCGTTCGAGCCGCACCCCATCTACGGCGCACAGTACCGGTCACTCGAAGCGCTCGACGCCGACAACCCCGGCAAGCTCTCGCAGTACCGCCCGCTCCTCAACTGCCCGAGGCCGCCGAAGGTGTGGGCGTTCTTCGGCAGCTCGTTCGCGCAGGCCCCGGGGATGCTCGCCGACACGACCCGCAGGTTCGTGCCCACCCGGTTCACGTTCAACCTCGGGAAGAACGAGATCGTGCCCGTGCGGCTGGCCCAGGCCGAGTTCCTGCTCGACGCGGGGCTGCCGGTCGAGCACTTGTTCGTCGTGGTGATCCCGCTCGACGGGTACTTTTACGCGATGCACGGGCTCGACCAGATCCGCGTGACGCCCGGAGGCGGCATCAGCTACGACCCGCGGTTCCCCGAAACCGGCGGGTGGCTCGTGCGGACCAGCCGGCTCGTCCGCCAGGGGTGGACGCAGACCGGCCTGCACGCGAACCGGCCGTTCTACCGCGTCCGGCAGTTGAACACGCGCTACGACGGGGCCGTGCTCGCCGACTTCGTCAGGGTGTACGAGGAGTTCGCGAAGACCGCCGCGAGGCACCGCGTGCCCGTGACCGTGGTGCTGCTGCCGAACCACGAGCAGGTGACGCAAGGGGCCGGGTTCGCGTTCCAGGACGCGGTCGCGCCGCGGCTCCGCGAACTGGGCTACGACGTGTGCGACGTGCGCGGGGCGTTCCTCGCGTTCCCGAACAAGCCCGCTCTGTTCATCCCCGACAAGCACTTCTCGGACGTGGGCAACCGGCTGCTGCTGGCGACGCTCCTCAGTCATCTGAAGGCGACCGACCCGGCGTCGGCCGACCTCCCCGACCCGAACGCGGTGCGCCCGTGAGTTTCGAGCAGAAGCCGTTCCTGATCCTGTTCGCGGTCGTGTTCGTCGCGTGGCTCGTCCTGCGCCGCCGCGAGCACGCGTCCGTGGCGCTGCTGCTCGCCGCGAGCCTCGTGTTCTACGCCTTCAACCACTGGTTCCTGCTCCCGATCCTGCTCGCGTACTGCGTGGTGAACTGGGTCGTGGCTGGCCGAATAAATTCGAAGCACGAAGCACGAAGCACGAACGTAGACAAACCCGAAACGCGGACACCCCTGGTTTCGGATTTCGAGTTTCGGATTTCGAGTTTACTGTGGCTCTGGCTCGGCGTCGGGTTCAACCTCGTCGTGCTGTGCTACTACAAGTACACGCCGCTCCTCGTGCAGTCGCTCGCCGACGCGCTGCCGGGGGTCGTTCCCACCGTGCCGGCGGGCGCCTTCGAGAAGTGGAGCATCCCGTACGGCATCTCGTTTTACGCCTTCACCGGCATCGCCTACATGGTGGACGTGTACCGCGGCACGACACCGGCCGAGCCGAGCTTCTGGCGGTACACGCTCTCGGCCGCGTTCTTCCCGCACCTCGTCGCCGGGCCGATCCTGCGGCCCAACGAGTTCCTCGACAGGGTGCGGCCGGGACACCTCCCGACCGAGCCGGAGGCACCGGGCGAGGCGGTGTGGCTGATCGCCCGCGGGTTCTTCAAGAAGCTCGTCGTCGCCGACCGCATCGGCCTCGCGATCGACCCGTTCTTCGCGCACGTCGGCGACCCGACCACGGCCGGCGTGTGGGCGCTGCCGTACGTGTGGCTGTACGCGCTGCAGATCTACTTCGACTTCTCGGCGTACACCGACATGGCCCGCGGGTTCGGGCTGCTGTTCGGGTACCGGTGGCCCGAGAACTTCAACGCCCCGTACCTCGCTACGTCGGTCACCGAGTTCTGGCGGCGGTGGCACATGACGCTGTCGCGGTTCCTGCGCGACTACGTGTACGTCTCGCTCGGCGGCAACCGCAAGGGCCGGGTCCGCACGCACCTGAACCTGATGCTCACGATGCTCCTCGGCGGGCTGTGGCACGGGGCGAACTGGTCGTTCCTCGTGTGGGGCGGGTTGCACGGCGCGTTCCTGATCCTGCACAAGCTCTGGTCCGGCACCCGGCTCGCGACCTGGCTCGGCGAACGCTCCGGCGCGGCCCGGGTGCTGTGGCACGCCGTCGCGCTGGCGGTGACGTTCCACTGCGTGTGCCTCGCGTGGTGCTTCTTCCGGCTCACGGCGTTCGCCGACAGCGTGGCGTGCGTGCGGAAGTGGGTGGACTGCGACCCGGCGAAGATGTGGGGCGGCCCGTGGTGCGACCCGGCCGTGTGGCTCGCGCTCGGGTTGTACGTTGCTCTGATGAGTGCGGCCGAGGCGTGCGGGCGGCTCGCGAATCGCGCCGGGGACGCCCGCGGCGCGTTCGGTGCCGGAATGGTGTGGGGGGTGCGGGTTGCGGCGCTCGCGCTCGCCGTGCTCGTCTCGCCCAGCGGCGCGAAGTCGCCGTTCATCTACTTCCAGTTCTGAGAGCGAGTCACTCGGTGGAGATCATCGGCGGTTGGCGGGCCGCCACGGAGGGCGGCCCCTACCAGAGACTTGGTTCGTAGGGGCCGCCCTCCGAGGCGGCCCGCGTGAGGCGAACGACTCAACAGAGCAGAAGCGCGTGTCAGGGATTCGCGAGCGAGGGGCGAGCGCTGGCTCGGCGCTCGGGCTCAACATTTCCGTAGGCTGTGTGAATCACGGTTCCCCGAGCCACGGTGAGGGCGATGAGCGACATCGAACTGGCGGTGACGCGGGCGAAGGCTCTGGAGTCGCTCCTCGAACAGGCGCTCGGCGCGACCGGCAAGGGGTTGCACGAGAAGGTGTCGAGCGTGCAGGACCGCCTCGCGCCGGCGCTGGTGAAGCGGATGCGGTTCGTCGCGACCGTGCGCAACAAGATCGTCCACGAATCGAACTACCAACAGATCGACGACCGCACCGGATTTGTTCGCGCGTGCGATGAAGCCGAGGCCGAGTTAAGGTCCCTCCTCACTCCGGTCGGCCAACCCGGGTGCTTCCGGTTCTTCGTCCTCGTTGCGGGCACCGCGATCCTGGTCGCGCGGGCCGCACTCTGACCCCTCTCGACACGTCCCGGGAGTTGAACCGTGCTCCCACCCGACCCCGCGGCGAAATTTTTTCTCGATTATGGACCCGCGATAACGGGGTACAATTGGACGCCCGTTTCGGGCGGTTTCAGTGGCGCCGAGGTGTGGCGCGGGGACGGCGCGACGGGGCCGGCTCTGGCCCTGAAGGCGTGGCCACCGGACGTCACACCCGCACGCCTCGGTGACATTCACGCCACGGTCGCGCGAGCCGCGCACCTTCCGTTCGTGCCCCAAGCGGTTCGAACGGCGACGGGGGCGTCGCTCGTGTGGGACGGCCGCCGGTGCTGGGACCTGACCCACTGGGCGCCGGGGGCGGCGACCGACGCACCGAGCGTCGCCGAGGCCGCGGCCGCGGGCGCGGCAGTTGCGCGGCTCCACAGAGCGTGGCCCGCCGAGGGGACCGGCCCGTGCCCCGGCGTCGCCAACCGGCTCCGCGCCCTGGCCGACTTCCGCGCGCGCCTGGGCGGGGCGGTGCCGCCCCGGCCGCCCGTTGCGGAGGGCCAGATTCCCCTTGTGCGTCGCGCGTGGGGCCTCGTCGCCGCCTGCGCCGGCCGGGCCGAGCGGGCGCTGGGGCCGTGGGCCAGGGAGCGGGTCCGGCTGTCGCCGTGCGTCCGCGACCTGCGTTCGGAACACATCCTGTTCACCTGCGGCGCGGTAACCGGCCTGATCGATTTCGGCGCGCTGGCGATCGACCACCCGGCCGTCGATCTGGCCCGCTACCTCGGCGACCTCGACGGCGGCGACCGAACTGGCGCGGTTCTCGGCGCGTACCGCAGCGAGGCCCCGCTCGACGTGCCGGACGAGTTCGTCCGGCTCCTGGCACGCACTGGCGCGGTGTGCTCGTTGGTGGGCTGGCTCGTCCGGCTCGTCGCGGAGCGCCGGACGTCTGCCGAAGAGGCGGCCGTGACCCGCCGAATCGCTCGCCTGATCGAGCGGGTGGAGCAATTCGCGCCGGAGTAAGACTCGGAGAAAAAGCGGTCGGTTGTCGGCATTCTCGGCACGACCCGGCGATTTCATGCTCTCAGTGATTTGACTCTCCGAATCGTGAAGCTAGTGTTCGGGACATGAACGGTCGCTGGACGCACTGACCCGAACGATCGGAACCGGAGTCTCCACCACTCGTGTGGCGTGCGGGACCGAATCGGTCCGCGAGGTCGAGGTCGGGCCGCGACCGTGACCGGGCTCTTGCGGAGGAACTCATGCTCGGCCGGTTCGCACGGTCGGCCGCTGCTCTCCTCAACCGGGAAAGCGGCCCAACGGCGGTCGGGTTTGCGGTGATGCTCGCCATGGTCGCCATGGCCTTCCTCACCGCAATCTCAACGCTGGGGGAGACAACTGCGGGGTTCTAGGACCCCGCGGTCACAACGGTGCAGGTGAACCGGCGGGCCGGGATCGCGCCCTGAGCAGTCGGATCAAAATCACGTGTCGGGGCTGGGAACCATCGACACGAGAACAGTGTTCGGATAGATTCACCCACACAACAAACGGGAGACTCCCATGCGCAGCCTGACGAAGAAGCTGGTTTCGTTCGTGAAGAAGGAAGACGGCCCGACGGCGGTCGAGTACGCGGTGATGCTGGCCCTGATCGTGGTCGTGTGCATCGCGGCCATCTCGGCCCTGGGCAAGAACGCCAACAACACGTTCTCCAAGGTCGGATCCTCCGTCAACCAGTAAGTCCGAAGCGGGACCGCCCAACCGGCGGCCCACCGCATCGCGTCCGTCATTCGACCCGGACGACTGTTCGGCCGGGTCAACATCGGTCCCTCGTTTCACCCTGAATTGGAGACTCCCATGCGCAGCCTGACGAAGAAGCTGGTTTCGTTCGTGAAGAAGGAAGACGGCCCGACGGCGGTCGAGTACGCGGTGATGCTGGCCCTGATCGTGGTCGTGTGCATCGCGGCCATCTCGGCCCTGGGCAAGAACGCCAACAACACGTTCTCCAAGGTCGGATCCTCCGTCAACACGTAAGACCGAACCGTTCGGGAGCGTGGCGCAACGATCGATTTGTTGCCCGCGACGCTCCTTAATGACATCTGCTAAAACCCACCCGACATCGGGTGGATCCACCTACTGGCGTACCACGCGGTACAGGTTCCGAACTCGAGGGCAAATTTGAGGCATTGTCATAGTTCGCGACAGCCTCCCCCGTTCTTGCTGCTGACGCTCGGTTGCTCTCGCCGAGGCGACTCGCTCGAGTTCCCACTTGGTCGCAGTGAGGTCGTCCCGTTTGACGCCTACGTCTCGAACCCTACAACTCCTCACTTGGATGTCCCCATGCGCAGCCTGACGAAGAAGCTGGTTTCGTTCGTGAAGAAGGAAGACGGCCCGACGGCGGTCGAGTACGCGGTGATGCTGGCCCTGATCGTGGTCGTGTGCATCGCGGCCATCTCGGCCCTGGGCAAGAACGCCAACAACACGTTCTCCAAGGTCGGATCCTCCGTCAACCAGTAAGACCGAACCGTTCTCCGCGACGCACCGCCGATTAGCGGAGCCGGGCTAATCTCAGCCCGGCTCCTTGCTTTTGGTGCGTTTGTCCGGCAAGCTCTCCGGGGGGCCGCTTCAGCCGCCGTGCCCCGCCTCACGTCGCCCGCTCCACGTCGCCCCGACGCCGTTCGAATCAAAAACTACGCGGGGTCGGCCGCGGAATACGCTACCCTTTCACCATTCCGATCCTCCTGCGATCCACCACGACCCGGCACAACCACCGATGGGTAACCCCGACTCCAAGACGCCCGCCCCGACCGCGGACGCCCCGGCCACCGAAACCGACGACCTCGGCCTCGACCGCGAGTTCTTCCTCATCCTGGCGCGGGCACCGGTCCTGGCTCTGATCTGGCTGGCGGCGGGTGCGGCGGCCCATCAATTCTGGGCTGCCTTATCTCCCACGGGTGGGCTCAACGCCGGCCCGCTCGTCGTCCTGTGCTTCGGGATGGTCCTCGCCGCGTTCATCGACGGGTGGGCGCTCAAGGTTCCGAACTGGGTGACGTTTCCCCTGATCCTGAGCGGGTGGATGCAGGGCGCGCTCCACGATTTCGGGGTGCCGATCGATGCCGGCACCGGCGGGTTCCTGATGTCGGTGGGCTGCACCGCGGTCGGGTTCCTGCTGCTGTTCCCGATGCTGGCGATCGGCGGCGTGGGCGTCGGCGACGTGAAGATGCAGATGGGGTTCGGCGCGTGGGTCGGCGCGTACTTCGGCTCCGGGGCCACGACCGCCGCCGTCGGCCAGGCCGACCTGCACGCCCTGATGGTGGTGTTCTGGGGCTTCGCCTACGGGGCACTCGTCGGCGGGGCGTTCGGGCTCATCATCATCTTCATCCGCCGCCAGTGGGGCGCGAACGCCCAGATGTACCGCGAAATTGGGGGCGACCTCGTAAGGTTCGCCTCCGGCAATGCGGCCGAGGCCGCGAAGCGGGCCGAGGAGCGTCGGAAAAAGTGGGTCAAGCTGCCGTACGGGATCCCGCTTTGTGTCGGATTTCTCCTCTTTTTGGGTCAGAAACTGATCCTGGAGGGGTGAAAACTCTCGCTCGGGATCACAAATTCCGGCGATTCATGCCGATTGTGAACCTGGGTGAGCTATAAGGATTGGTAAGCTGCGAAAAGTTTGCGTGAACAGACCAGTCGGAATGACTGAAGTAACCCGACCTCTCGGGTCGAATCTTTACACGGGTAAGTCGTGTTCACGCACCGCACAAGCTGGGGGAATCCGCTAAAGTTGGGGGACTGTTCGTGACCCGCGGGTCGGGACACGGGCGGCGACCAATCGCGGGTTCAGCAGCGGACCGGGGCGTTGGATTCCGGGGCACCTATCGGGCGTCCGCCGGCGTGTGGCTCACGCGGGCGCGAGACACCGATCACCACCCCTCACAAGAGGCGGGAGCCGTCGCAGCCTTGCCGTCGGACGCAGTCGGCATCAGAGGTCTTTTTCCCCGAGGGGCTACACCATGAAGCAGAAGAATCTGGTCCTGATGGGCATCGCGGTCGCGTGCGGCCTCGTCGCCGCGATCCTCACGGCAAACATGGGCGGCCCCCCGAAGGTCGAGACCATCGACCTCGTCGTCGCCAAGAAGGACCTCACGACCGGGACGGCCTTCACGAAGGAGAACATCGAAGACCTGACGATGATCGCCCCGTACCCGAAGAACGCGATCCCGCCTGAGGCCCTGCCGAAGATCGTGACCGACAAGCAGTTGCTGATCGGCAAGCGGCTGTCGCGGGCGACGCACGCGAACGAGTACTTCAACGTGGCCGACGTCGGGAACAAGACGCAGATCCTGTTCGAGCCCGGCAAGGACATCATGTCCCTGCCGATGACGGCCGGCAAGGCCGCCGGCGGGTTCGTCGGGCCGGGGTCGCGGGTCGACATCGTCGCCAGCGTGATGGAGGGGACCAAGCGCGAGGTTCTCACCCTGCTGCCCGACATGCACGTCCTGGCCGTGGACGGCAAGCAGGATCTGACCGAGCAGACGACGTTCCCGGAGATGCGGATGGTGTCGTTCGCCGTCGAGCAGAAGCAGGCCCTGCTGATCGCCCTCGCGAACCAGCGGAACGCCAACCTCGAACTGCTCCTGCGGCACCCGGACGCGCCGAAGCGCGAGTACAACTACGACAAGGTGCTGAGCACGCTCAAGAACCTGGGCGACAAGGAGGCGGGGGTCCTAATCACTGAGGATAAAAAGGACACGAAGCCCGAGATCAAGATGGTCGAGGTGTACGTCGCCAAGGAAGACATCGCGCCGAACACCGAGATCGATGAAGAATTGATCAAGACCAAGTTTGAGCTGGCCAAGAAGCCGGCCGAGTATCACGCGGACGCGGTCAGCGACATGAAGCCGTACATCGGGACGTTCAAGGCCTTCAAGACCGGTGTGGCCAAGAACGCGTACGTGATGAGTTCGATGATCGGGGCACAGGCGATCCGAGGCGGAGGCACGCCGCCGGAGGTGACGATCGACGAGAAGCCGGTGCCCATGGGGCCGGTGCAGCAGCAAGCCGTCGAGATCGCCCCGTGGCCGCACGCCTTCGTGCCGCCGACGCCGCCGGAACCGCGGACCCGGGACGTGGGCCACCACACGAACAAGGGCAGCATCGTGTACCGGTACCGGGAGACGGGCGTCGACACGAACGAGTGGAAGCTGATCGCGGTCCTCAGCACGGAAGAGGCCTCCGCCGGGAAGGACCCGAAGGACTCTAAGGACCCGAAGGCGCAAGGGCAGTGACCGAGTTCGCCCGATCGAGTCGGTGGTTCGAGTGAGTGGATCGAGAGCCGTTCCCGCGGGTGGCGAGACCCGCGGGAACGGGGACAACCCCCGGTGAGGCAGGACGCCTTCCGGAACGGTTGCGGTGCCGCGGGTGGCGAGACCCCGGTCGCGACCGAAACGTCTGAAGCCGGGCGGGAGACCGCCCTTCCAAGCGAGGAGAGGTGAACGGATGCACCCGAAACTCAACAGTCGTCGGCTCCTGTGGAGCGCCGCTTTGCTGTGTGGCCTGTCCGCGGCCGTGACCTACGGGCAGGGAACGGCCCCGGGCGTGCCCCCGGTCGCCGGCGTGGTCCAACTGGACCCCAAGACCGGTGCCCTGCTGGTGCCCCTGGGCGGGCTGGTGACGTTCGACCCGAAGCTCGGGCCGAAGGAAGTGCTGACCGACATCATCGTCGCCCGCGACGACATTCTGGCCGTCCGGCTCGACCCGAACAACCCGGGCAAGCTGTTGATGACCGGTCGGGCCGCGGGCCTGACGCAACTGTCCCTGGTGGTGCAGGGGCGGCCCCGGCTGGTGTACGACGTCCTCGTGCAGCCAGACCTGAACCTGCTCCGCGGGCTGATCAAGCGGCACGTGCCGACCGCGGCGGTGGAGGTCTCGCCCGGCGTCGGTAACGTGATCGTGATGAGCGGGTTCGTGGCGACCCCGCAGGACGCCGACATCGTCGAGCGGCTCGCGATCTCTGCGGTCGGCAGCGCGCAGAACGTGATCAACGCGGTCCAGGTGGGCGGCGGCCAGCAGGTCCAGATCGACGTGGTCGTGGCGTCCGTCGACCGGAACATGCTCCGGCAGCGCGGGTTCGACTTCTTGGCCCAGGGGAACAGCTTCCGCTTCGCCAGCGTGGTGAGCGGGCTCCTCGACCCGACGCTCGGCGCGATGACCCCAGACTTCTCGGCGGCCCGGGGCGGCACGTTCCTGTTCCAGGGCGGCGTCCCGACGCAGTTCCTCGGTGCCCTCCAGGCCCTGCGGAACGAGGGCATCGCGAAGTTCATCGCCGAGCCCCGGGTCGTGACGCAGACCGGCCGCCCCGCGTTCTTCCGGGCCGGCGGCCAGCAGGCGATCATCAGCGGGACGGCCGGCATCACCGGCCCCGGCGTGCAGTTGGTGCCCTTCGGCACCGAACTGGAAGTGGTCCCCGTGGTGTACGGCAACGGGATGATCTGGCTGGAAATCAACCCGCGGATCTCGGCCGTGAGCCAGGCCCTCGGCATCAACATCGGGGCGACCATCTCCCCCGGTTTCACCGAGCAACAGGTGCGGGCGGCCGTCATGCTGGAGTCGGGCCAGACGTTCGCAATCGGTGGGTTGATCCAGAACAGCGTGTCGGCGTCGTCCTCGAAGGTGCCGTTCCTCGGCGACCTCCCGTTCGTCGGTACGGCGTTCAGCCGGATCAGCCACGAGCAGCGGGAGAGCGAACTGGTGATCCTCGTGACCCCGCGGTTGGTCGCCCCGCTGAACTGCGAACAGGTTCCCGGCCGTTTGCCCGGACGAGAAACTCGCAATCCGGATGATTATGAGCTATTCTTGGAGAACATCCTCGAAGCGCCCCGCGGCCAGCGGAAGGTGTGGAACGGCCGGTGCTACAACGCGGCCTGGAAGAGCAGCCCGACGGCGGCCCAGTTCCCCTGTGCCGGAAACGTCAACGGGGGTGCGGGTTGTGCCAACGGCACCTGCGGCGTCGGCGGCGGGAACCTCGGGATCATCGGGCCGAACGGCGTGGGCATGGCGAACCCGCTGACGCACCAGGTCGCCCCGGTGGCCAACGTGCAGGCGGTGCCGATGACCCTCCCCCCGGTCCCCCAACCGCTGCCGCAGGCGGGGAGCCCGGTGAGTGGCGCGAGCCCCGAACCGGCCGCAGTAGAACCGGCCCCGATCAGCCTCCCGCCGGTTGCTCCTCCGGCGGTGGTGATCCCGCAGGTTCAGCAGAAGAAGTAGTTTGAGACCGCTCGGCCGCCCCGGGGCCCCAGGCCCCGGGGCGGCCCGCCCGAACCGTAGTCACACAACACGCGACACATCCGACCCGGTGGTGGCCATGCAACGCGTCGCGATCGTCGATCCGACCGAGTCAACCCGCGAATCGCTCCGCACCCTGTTGCTCGGGGTCGATTTCGTTTGGCTCGACAACGAGTGCGCCCGGTACGAGTACTTCGCCGACGTCATCCGGGACAACCCGCCCGAGCTGGCGATCGTCGCCCTCGACGCCGACAAGGGTAAGGCCCTCACGCTTATCCAGCAACTCGCCGCCGAGCACCCCGCCCTCCCGATCCTGACCATCAGCCACGACCACCAGGCGCTGCTCCAGTCGCTCCAGAAGGGCGCGAAGTACTTCTTAACGCACCCGGTCGGGCTCCAGGACATCCTGTCGGCCCTGCGCCGCGCCCTCGGCGAGCACAGCGGGGGCGGGTCCGCGTCCGGCCGGGTCACCCAGAACACCACGTCGTCGGTGATCGCCGTCCTCGGGTCCCGGGGCGGCGTCGGCACCACGACCATCGGCGTGAACCTGGCCGCGACCCTGGCGGCCGACCCGAACCACGCCGTCGCCCTCATCGACCTCGACCTCGCCCTCGGCGACGCCGACATCTCGCTGGAGGTGAGCGGGTCCGAGAACATCAGCATCGCCGACCTTGCCCACAACATCGAACGCCTCGACATGAACTTCCTCCGCCGGGCGCTCGCCAAGCACGAGCCTACCGGCCTGTCGATCCTCCGCCACCCGCTCGAAATCGGCCAGGTCGGGCTCATCCACGAGCAGCACGTCGAGCGGATCGTCAACCTGCTCAAGATGAGCTACACGCACCTGATCCTCGACCTGAGCAAGGGGCTGAACCCGACCGACCTCACCGGCCTGCGGCTCGCCGACCAGATCCTGCTCGTCGCGCAACTGGAACTGGCCAGCCTCCGGAACGTCGTCCGCCTGCTCCACTGCCTCGGCGGCGAGGAGGGCCTGGTCGAGAAGATCCGCGTCGTCATCAACCGCCAGGGGGCCGACACGATCGAGGAGGGGATCAGCATCAAGAAGGCCGAGGAGGTCATCGGCAAGCCGATCTTCTGGCAGATCCCCAACGAGTCGAAGGCGGTCATCGGGGCCCGGGTCGCCGGCCACCCGCTCATCAAGTACGCCCCGAGGAGCGCCGTCCAGAAGAGCCTCTCCGGGCTCGTCGACGCCATGTACGGCAAGACCGGCGCGGCGAGCAACAAGGGGAGCAAGGGCGGGTGGGGCCTGTTCGGCAAGCGCGGCTGACCCGCGGGGGCGCGGCGGCCCGGCTGGGGCGGGCGGATCGGATCGGGAGAGTGGCACCCGGACGGACACTGAGGGACGACAATGTCGCGACTGCAACAAGGAATTTCCAAGCTCAACAGTCTGAATACCCCCACGGGCGGCGGCGCGAGCATCTCCCGGCTCGGCAACCCGAACAGCCTGGCGGGCGGGGCGGGCGGCGGGGGCGGCAAGAACTACGACGAACTGAAGCGGCAGATCCACGCCAAGCTGGTCGACCGGCTCGACTTCACCCGCGTCAAGGACCTCTCCAGCGACGCCATGCGGCGGGACATCCGCCGCGTCATCGAGCACCTGTGCGACACGGAGAACCCGCTCCTCAACCGGATCGAGCGCGAGAAGCTGATCGAGGAGGTGCTCGACGAGACGCTGGGCCTCGGGCCGCTGGAGATCCTCCTCAAGGACCCGTCGATCAGCGACATCCTGGTGAACGGCCCGCACAAGGTGTACGTCGAGCGCCGCGGCAAGTTGGAGAAGACCGAGGTCAAGTTCCGGGACAACGACCACCTGCTCCAGATCATCGACCGCATCGTGTCGAAGGTCGGCCGCCGGGTGGACGAGACGAGCCCGATGGTGGACGCCCGGCTCCAGGACGGGTCCCGCGTGAACGCGGTGATCCCGCCCATCGCCCTCGACGGGGCGAGCCTGAGCATCCGGCGGTTCGGCTCGAACCCGCTGAAGCTCGAGGACCTGCTGAACTACAAGGCGTTCACGCCCGAGATGGCGATGCTCATGGAGGCGTGCATCAAGGCCCGCCTCAACGTGCTCATCAGCGGCGGCACGGGGTGCGGCAAGACCACGCTGCTCAACACCCTGTCGAGCTTCATCCCCGGCGACGAGCGGGTGGTGACGATCGAGGACGCGGCCGAGTTGCAGCTCCAACAGGACCACGTGGTGCGGCTCGAGACCCGGCCCCCGAACATCGAGGGCAAGGGGGCGGTGAGCTGCCGCGACTGCGTGCGGAACGCCCTACGCATGCGGCCCGAGCGGATCATCATCGGCGAGGTCCGCGGGTCCGAGGCGCTGGACATGCTCCAGGCCATGAACACCGGCCACGGCGGCTCGCTGGCCACGCTCCACGCCAACACGCCCCGCGAGGCCCTCACGCGGTTGGAAACGATGATCATGATGGGCGGGTTCGAGCTGCCCATCAAGGCCATGCGGCAGCAGATCGCGTCCGCCATCGACCTGATCATCCAGGCGAACCGGCTCCAGGGCGGCCCCCGTAAGGTGACGCACATCACGGAGGTGATGAACATGGAGCAGGACATCATCATCATGCAGGAAGTGTTCCGGCACAAGCAACTGGGCATCGACCAGAACGGCCGCGCGTACGGCCAGTTCGAGGCCACCGGGGTCCGCCCGACGTTCATCAACCGGCTGGAATCGAAGGGCGTCAAGCTGCCGGCGAACATGTTCGCCGAGCGGGTGCTGATGCGGGACTGACGCCCCCGCTCGTTCGCCCGGCCCCAATCGCACCAGGGCCGGGACTGTGGCGGCCGCGCCGGAGGCGCGGCCAGGCTCCGCGGCCAGGGACGGCACCAACCCGTACACGTGGGGCGAACCGGCCCCGCAGGTTACTCCCCACGCCAGGTGTGAACGATGGACCCCACGCTCCTCGCAGTTCTGATCGGCGGCCTGGTCGTCGTGATGATCGTCTGCCTCTACTTGGCGTTCAACAAGGGGGGCGACGAGGCCGTCTCGGACCGCCTCGACACCCTCGTCGGCCGCAACCTCCGCAAGGAGTCGTCGGCCGACATGCTGCTGAAGCAGGTGCTCCAGGACACGGACCGGCAGTCGCTGCTGGACCGGATCACCCCGGAGATGCTCAGCGTCAACAAGTGGTTCGAACAGGCCGACGCGAACATCAAGCCGAGCGCCCTGTTCGGCATCTCGGTCGGCCTCGCCGTGTTCGGCGCGGTCATGAGCCTCTGGCTCGTCAACCCCTACGTCATGCCGATCGGGGCGGTGATCATGTTCGTGCTGCCGTGGATGTGGCTGTACATGAAGCGGGCCAAGCGGCTCAAGAAGTTCGCGGGCCAGCTCCCCGACGCGATGGAACTCGTCGCCCGCGCCCTCCGGGCCGGGCACTCGCTGGCCTCGGGCATCCACTGCGTCGCCGAGGAGATGCCGGCCCCGATCTGCCGCGAGTTCTCCCGGGTGTACGACGAGCAGAACCTCGGCATCGCGCTCGAGGACGCGCTGAAGGGCATGTGCGACCGGGTGCCGAACCTGGACCTGCGGTTCTTCGTGACCAGCGTCGCGATCCAGCGGCAGACGGGCGGCGACCTCGCCGAGATCCTCGAGCGGATCGGGCACATCATCCGCGAGCGGTTCAAGATCCTCGGGCAGGTCCAGGCGCTGACGGCCGAGGGCCGGCTCTCGGGCATCGTCCTCATTGCCATGCCGATCGGCCTGTTCCTGATGATGCTGTACATGAAGCCGGACTACATCGAACTGCTGTGGAAGGACGAACTGGGGCAGAAGATGTCCATCGGGGCGATCATCCTCGTCCTGATCGGCGCGTTCTCCATCAAGAAGATCATCGACATCAAGGTTTGAGTGCGGCCGCGGACCGCGGCCCGGCGGCCGCGGACCGCCCAGGCAACCACCGGCCCAGAGCCCACACCCACCACCCGACGAGCACCGGAGAAGCGCCGTGAACCTGTTCGCATTCCTGTCGGCCGACGAACTGATGCCCCTGGGCGTGTTCGTGTGCATCATGGTCGCGGTCTTCGGCATCCTCACCGCGATCTCGGGCCGCAACAGCCAGGCCGAGGAGCGGCTCGACCGCATCGGCCGCCCGAAGTCGCTGGTCGAGATCGAGATGTCCCAGGCCGAGTCCCGCGGCCGGTTCGCGGGGCTCAAGGAGGCGGTCAGCAACCTGGCCGGGGTGATCGACGGCGGCAACGAACTGGAGCGGAACACGGTCCGCCTCAAACTCGCCAACGCCGGGTTCCGGAGCGAGAACGCGGTCACCGTGTTCCAGGGCATCCGGGTCGTCTGCCTGGCCGCGTTCCTCCTCCCGGCGCTGTTCTTCTTCCTGCTGAAGGACGGGTTCACGCAGGAGTCCATCCAGTACACGCTGATCCTCGGCGGGCTCGGGTTCTACATCCCGCCGATCGTGCTGTGGCACCTGCGGACCACGCGGCAGAAGGAGATCTTCCTCACCCTGCCCGACGCCCTGGACCTCCTGGTCGTGTGTGTCGAGTCGGGCCTGGGCCTCGACGCCGCGATGCGGAAGGTGACCGACGAGATGAAGGGCCACGCCAAGGTCATGTGCGAGGAACTGGCGCTGGCCAACCTCCAGCTCCAGATGGGCCGCCCCCGCCGCGAGGTGCTCCACGACCTGGGCGTGCGGACCGGCGTCGACGACGTCCGCAGCCTGGCCGCCATCCTGATCCAGGCCGACCGGTTCGGGTCCAGCATCGCGCAGGCGCTCCGCGTCCAGTCGGACTCGATGCGGGTCCGCCGCCGCCAACTGGCCGAGGAAAAGGCCGCCAAGACCGCCGTGCAGCTCATCTTCCCGCTGGTGCTGTTCATCTTCCCGGCGATCTTCGTGGTGCTGGTCGGCCCGGCGGCCATCCAGATCCAGAAGGGCCTGCTCGCCGCGGGCAAATAATCCGCAGAGTGGGTGGATTCGGCAGGCCGGATCGGACGAGAATATCAGGCAGGACAGGACGTCCTGAGCGGTTTCAAGGAGGAGTGCGATGAACCGGTATACCCGCGCGGCGGCCGCCGCGCTGCTGATGGTTGGGGGACTCGGGTCCCTCGGGTGCGTGACGACCGGCAAGGGGGGGGGCTCGCGGTACCGCAACGCCGTCGACCCCTCCTGGCCCGACCGCTACAACCACGCCGCCCGCGAGGCCGTCATGGCCCCGTTCGCCCAACAGGTGGCCAACGGCCACTTCGAAGAGCGGACCATGTGGAACTGGTACTTCGAGCCGGGCTCCGACCGGCTGCACCCGGCGGGCATGGCGAAGCTCGACGCCATCTCCCGCCGCCCCAACGACAACAAGCTGTTCCTGCAGTACGCCGGCGACCTGCCGCTGACCCCGGACAACGCGGCGACGATCATCGACCAGCGGCACGAGTTGACCGCGAAGCGGGCCGCCATCGTCCGGCAGTACCTCGCGACCAAGCCGGGCACCCCGGAGTACGACATCGCCGTCCACAACGGGGCAATGCCGTCGATCTACGCCCCGTTCTCGGTCAACGCACTCCGCGGCCAGCGGGCCGGCTACGTGGGCGGGATCCAGGGCGGTACCGACGCGGGGGTCGGTGCCTCCTTGGGTGGCGGCAACACAGGCAACGTCGGCGCGGCCGGCGGCACCGGCGCCGGGGTGTCCCCGACCCCGACCGGTGCCCCGGGCGGAGCCCCGAGCGGTGCCCCGACCGGGACCCCGAGCGGCAGCCCGAGCGGCACGAACCCGTAAGGTCGGCCGGACCGTCCGCCCGGGCAACCGGGCGGACGCCGTGCGGAACCAGTACGTTGTCGGGAGCGAGGACCGGGGCGGGTCGGGCGCGTGGGCGCCGGTACCCGCCCCGGTCGGCTGTCGTTTGCTCACCCTTGTGGCCGCCCCGTGGAGGTTCCCCCGTGACACGCCCCCTGTGCATGTTCGCCCTCGCGACCGGGTTCGTCCTGTTCCTGACGAACCCCGCACTCGCCGGCGCGGTCCCCGACGCGGTCGCCTTCGGCAGTTACATCGACGAGTTCGTCGAGTACTGGAAGGACCGGGCGAAGAAGCAGAACAGCATCGTCGTCGGGATCCTCCTGCTCGGGGTGGTGGCGCTGCTCATCATCACCGGCGTCAAGAAGCCGAAGTAGCGTGCCGGCCCCGCCCCCCGCCCGCCCCAGCGGCCCGGTCGCGCCGCGTGACCTATAGTCCCAGGACGGCGCTCGCACGCCCGCCACCTCGCCCCGGCCCATACTCGGTGCAGCCATGACACTGGCCCAACAAGGCGCGATCCAGGACTGGGACGGGAACCCGACCCCCGAGGCCCCCGTCACCCCGGAGACGCTCAAGGAGGCCGGGCTCCCGATGGGGTTCGTGTGCGACATGCTCCTGCGGACCATCTACACCCGCGGGACGATGCTCGGCCGCGACCTGGCCCAGCTCCTGTGCCTCCCGTTCAAGGTGATCCGCGAGCCCCTCAGGTACCTCAAGGACGACAAGTCGATCCAGGTGGACGGCGGCGACCTGGTGGGCGAGGTGAGCTACCGTTTCAGCCTCACGGACCTGGGCCGCAAGCGGGCGCAGGACGCGATGGACCAGTGCGCCTACGTCGGGCCGGCCCCGGTGCCGCTGGAGGACTACGTCGAGCAGTGCTACCGGCAGACCGTCTCGGGCCTCCAGTGCTACCCGGAGCTGCTGAAGGCCCCGTTCTCGCACCTGATCATGCAGGAGTCGATGTTCAACAACCTGGGGCCGGCGATCATCAGCGGCCGGTCGGTGTTCGTCTACGGCCCGCCGGGCAACGGCAAGACGGCGATGGCCCGCGCGATCGGCGACTTCATGAACACGGCCGGCGGGGCCATCTACATCCCCTACGCGTTCGTCGCCGACGGGAACGTGGTGACCGTGTACGACCCGTCGCTGCACGTGATCGACGACGTCGCGTCGGAGTACGCCGACGAGACCGACGCCACGGTCCGCAAGCTGCTCTCGACCGGGTCCCTGGACCCGCGGTGGGTCCGCATCCGCCGCCCGGTCATCGTCACCGGCGGCGAACTGAGCCTGTCGATGCTCGACCTGCGGTACAACTCCGACGCCAACTTCTACCAGGCCCCGATCCACTTCAAGGCGAACGGCGGGGTGTTCCTCATCGACGACTTCGGCCGCCAGCAGTGCAGCCCCAAGGAGCTGCTCAACCGGTGGATCCTGCCGCTCGAGGACCGGCACGACTTCCTCACCGTGGCCAGCGGGAAGAAGTTCCAGGTGCCGTTCGAGCAACTCATCATCTTCAGCACCAACCTGGACCCCAAGGACCTGGTGGACGACGCGTTCCTCCGCCGGATCCGGCACAAGGTCGGCGTCATCGCCCCGAGCCGGGAGGTCTACGAGAAGATCTTCGCGAGCAACTGCAAGCGGCTGGGAATGAACTACGACCCGGGGTCCGTCGAGTACCTGTACGAGCGGTACTACCTCAAGGGCCGGTCGCCCCGCGCCAGCGACTGCCGCGATTTGTTGGAAATCGTCCAGTCGATCTGTCGATACAGACGGCAACCCGTGCACCTCACGCGCGACCTGATGATCGAAGCGTCGGCCAGCTTCATCGCGGAGTTCTCGTAAGGGGCACCGGGTTCGGGGTTCGGGCAGTCTGCGTGGGGCCGGCAAGCGGCGCACGGAGCACCGGCCCCCGGGCAACACCCCCGACAAACGAGGTAGGCCATGGACGGCCGGTGGATCCGCAAGTGTTGGCTGGCGTGGTGCCTCGTCCCCGGGGTGGTCGGGTGCCGCACCGCGGAGAAGACCCCGTGGGACGCCCCGGGCGGGGACGCGGGGGCCATGCCCTCTGTTTCGGCGAAGAAGCCGTTCTGGGGGTCCGGCCCGAGCCTGCCCGTCGACGTCGTGGCCGAGGCCCCCAAGAAGGGGCCGCCGGCCCCGTCCACGATGGTCGCCATCGCCGACCTGCAGCTCCAGCGCGCCCTGGACGACAAGGCCCCCGTCGGCAACCGGCCCGAGCTGCTCGACACGGCCCGCCAGGGGTACCAGAAGGCGCTCCAGCAGGACCCGAAGTGCAAGCCCGCGCTGCTGGGCCTCGCCCGGTTCTACACCCGCATCGGCGAGCGGGAGCGGGCCGTCGAGGGGTACAAGAAGTACCTCACGCTGTACCCGACGGACAAGGACGTCGCGCACGAGGTCGCCGTGGCCCACGCCCAGTGGAAGGACTGGGCCGGGGCGATCTCCTGGTGCGAGTTCACTATGAAGCTCGACCCCGAGAACCTCACGTCCCGCAAGATGATGGCGTTCTGCTACGCCCGGGCCGGGCAGACCGAGAAGGCGCTCGAGCTGATGCGGCGGGTGGTGCCCGAGGCCCAGGCCCGGTACCTGGTCGCCCGCGTCCTCGAGCACCAGGGCGACTTCGCGGCCAGCCGGGTGCAGCTCGAGGCGGCCCTCCAGATCGACCAGAACTACGCCGACGCCCGCGAGTTCCTGACCGAACTCGACCAGGTGATCGCCGGGAAGGTCCCGGACCAGAACGGGCTGCGGCCCGACCAAGGGGGGATCGAACAGGTCGGGTTCACGGAACCGGCCGCCCCGCAGAACGCGGCCCCGCAGCAGTTCCAGCCGTCGCCGCAGCTCCCGCTGCCCCCGCAGTTCGCCCCCCGCCCGTGACCGCGGCGCGCACCCGAACCGAGCGGCGACCGTCTGGTCGCCGCTCGCGCGTTTATCGCCCCGCACGTCCCGCACCGCCCTTCAGACCACCCGCCGCGAATACACTACTTCTTGGGCGCTCCCGAGGTCCCGCCAGCGCGAGACGGGAGTGCTCACACCCCGACCGAGCGAGGCCACCGTGAGCCGCGTGCCGTGCGTTTTGCTCCTGGTCGCGTGCGCCGCGGCCGCGCCGGCTGCCGCTCGGGATCAGCCCGTTCCCAAGTTAACGCCGCGGCAGCGGGGCGACCTCACCCTTCAGGCCCGCGCGGTCTTCCAGCAGTACTGCTCCGAGTGCCACGGCGGGAAGAAGCCGCGGGGCACGCTGGGCGTCCTTCAACACGATCAACTGGTCGCGAAAACGAATCCGGTGCCGTTCGTGGTCCCCGGGAACCCCGCGGGCTCGCAGGTCGTCCAGTTCCTCGAAGACGGCTCGATGCCGCCCGGCACCCGGCCGCGGCCCAGGCCCGAAGAGGTGGCGGCGATCAAGCAGTGGATCGCGGCGGGGGCACCGCGGTTCCCGGCGGCGTTCGACGACGCGGGCACGCTCCAGGCGATCGCCGAGGACGTCGCGGCCCACCCCGCGGACGCCCCGCACCTCCGCTACCTCTCCTTCTCGCACCTCGTCACGCCCGAGAACCCACGCCCGGACCTCGCCGCGGCCGAAAAGAACCTCCAGCGTGCGCTGCGGGGCGCGGGGGTCGGTACCAACGCCCTGCCGGAACCCGTGGACGACGCGGCCACGCTCTTCCGCCTCGACACCCGCAAGGTCCGGTGGGACGACCGCGAGGTGTTTACGACCTTCAACGAGGGCAAGACCGGCGGCGTATTCCCGCTGACCCCATACGACCTGCTCCTGCTCGAATACCCGCACCTCCCCACGGCCCCAACACCCGCGGACCTCGGCCGTTACCTCGCGGACGCGAAGATGGTCCGCCCGGTCCCGTTCCTGCGTGCCGACTGGCTGGCCGACGCGCTCTTCGCACGGGAGCAGCCGCGGCCGCTGGCCGGCGACCTCAAGAGCCTCGCGGAGTTGAGCGCAGAGCTGGCCAAGTCGGGCGGGGCCCCCGCCGGCCCGGCGTACCGGCCGTTCGACGAACTGAAGCAACCGCCGGCCGTCGCCCTGCCGCCGGCGCGGGCCGCGGCGCTGCCCTTCGCGTCGTGGTACTCGGGCGACGTGGCGGTCGAACCGCCGCCCCTCGCCGTGACCTGGGAGTTTGTGGGCGAGGACAGCGGGCCGCTGAAGGCGATCCCGTACGGGACGCCGTTCAAGCTGCGGCTCAGCGGGCGGAAGAACCTCCGCTTCCGCCTCCTGCTCGCGGGATCGGAAGGGACGGTGCGGGACCAGGCGACGAACCGCGACGGCATCTTCAACGCCGACCAAATCGACCTGACGCCCGGGCCGGGCGCGGCCTTCAGGATCACCCCGGTGCGCAAGGGGGCGACCGAATACTTCGTGCTGTTCGTGAGCGAGTCGCCGCTGCCGCGGGTTTCGATTGTCCGCAGCAAGCACCGCACGTTGGACGCCGAGGAGGGCCGCTACCCGGTCACGCGGTTCCTCTTGAACACCGAAGCCAAGCCGGACGACGGCTTCGACCCCGCGAAATGGGACCCGGCGCGGGTCGTCCGCAAGGTGATCCCGATCCCGCTGACGGCGACGAAGGCGGACTGACTCCGAACCGTGCGGAAGAGTAACGTTCGCGGGCCTTTGTCAGGCGGTGCCGGGGACTCGCACAGCACATTGAGGGCCAGCGGACAGAACTCGATGTACGGCCGGCTGTGCCGACCGGGACGCGAGCCCTCTGCGCTTCCTCGGCCGGCACAGCCGGCTTCTTGCTTGAGTCCTGAACTTTAACCTTTGGTCCCGAACCCCGAACCGCTCCGCTTGACCAAGTCACCACAACTGCCCGAATCCGCGATTCTGGGTGAACCGCTCCGAGTGCCCCGTCCGATATCTCATGCAAGTCTGGTCCTTCCGGCCCGCACCGTGCGGGCGCTCTAACGGGTAACCTCGCCATGCGCGCTTCACTTTTGTCGTGTTCGCTCGGGCTGTTGACGGCGGCGCAAGCGGCGGCCCAGGGGCCGCCCGCCGCGCTCCCACCGGTCCCTCGGGCCGCGGTGGTCGAGAAGGCCGTTCCCGCCCCCGCACCGGCGCACGCCACCCCGCTCCTGATCGAGCCGGGTGCCCCGACCGCGGTCGCCCCGACGATGTCAGAGGAGACGCTTTCCGGCCTGACCGGCGCGGCGTGCAGCGGCAGCGGGATGCCCCCGACGGGCCGGCCGTTCGACATGTGCGGGCCGCGGTTCTGGCTCGGGGCGGACTACACGCTGTTCTGGTACAACCCGATGCAGGTGCCGACGCTGGTGCAGACGATCCCGTCGGCCCTGGTGAACTCCCCGAACGCCTTCCCCTCGACCAACTTCCCGACCACCCCGCGGGTCGGGTACAACGGGGTCAGCGGCGTCCGCGTCAACGCGGGCATGAACTTCGACAAGGTCGGGATCGACTTCTCCGGGTTCCTGCTCCAGCAGCGCAACCTGCACACCCAACTGGCCAACGACGGCACCCCGGTGTTCCTCGGCCGCCCGTTCCTCGACGCCTCCACCGGCGGCACGCCCACGACCGTGAACATCTCGTCCCCCAACCAGTACAGCGGGGCCGTCGAGTCCACCGTCACGAGCCAACTGTACGGGTTCGACGTGAACGCCCGCCGCGCGTGGTACACGTTCGTCGCGGACCAGACGAACCTGCTCGCCGGGTTCCGGTACATCGACCTGCGGGAGAGCGTGGGCGTGTCGTCGTTCTCGCAGTTCCCGACCGGGGACACGGTCGCCATCACCGACCTGTTCCGCACGCACAACTCGTTCTACGGCGGCCAGGTCGGGTTCAACATCATCTACGGCGGCACCGAGCCGGGCTTCGGGTTCCAGTTCACCAGCAAGTCGGGCATCGGCGGGGTGAACCAGCGGGTGGACATCTACGGGGCGAACACGATCAACCAGGGCGGCGTGGTCACCACCGAGCCGGGCGGCCTGCTGGCCCGCGGCCAGACCCTCGGGGGCTTCTCGCGGAGCAAGTTCGCCTACATGCAGGACATCGACCTGAAGCTCACGTACAACCTGACCAGCAACTTCCAGGTGTCGTTCGGGTACTCGCTGATCTACCTGAGCAGCGTGGTGCGGGCCGGGAGCTTCGTGAACCCGCTGATCGACCCGACCACGATCCGGTTCACCAACGGCGGCGCGCCGAGCACCCCGAGCCCGGTCCCGACGTTCTCCTGGAACGCGGACAGCTTCGTCGTGCAGGGGCTCACCTTCGGGGCGCAGTTCCAGTATTAATCTGAGGGACGGGCCACACCCCCCGGAGCCCGCCCGTCGCGACGGGCTGGCTCCACTGGTTTCTCCCATGCTCACCACCGACCTCGTCGAGCGCGTCCTCTCCACGGTCCCGAACCGCACCGTCGGGGTGCTCGGCGACCTGTTCCTCGACCGCTACCTCGACATCGACGCGGCCCGCAACGAGCCGTCGGTCGAGACCGGCCTGACGGCGTACCAGGTGACGCGGGTGCGGGCGTACCCCGGGGCGGTCGGCACGGTGGTAAACAACCTCGCGGCGCTCGGCGTCGGCCGCATCGTGCCGATCGCGTTCATCGGCGACGACGGCGAGGGCTACGAACTCCAACAGGCGCTGCGACAACTCCCCGCGGTGGACCAGAACCACGTCTTCCTGCTGCCCGACCGGCGCACGCCGACGTACACGAAACCGATGCTGCACGAGGCCGGCACCGTTCGCGAACTCAACCGCCTCGACATCAAGAACCGCGTAAAGACGACCGCCGACGCCGAAGAGCGCATCATCGCGCTCCTCAATGCAGCGTGGCCGAAGCTCGACGCGCTCATCGTGCTCGATCAGGTGAGCGAAGTCGATTGCGGCGTGGTGACGAAGTGCGTCCGCGACCACATCGCCGAACTGGGCGGACGCGACCCCGACAAGTTCGTCCTGGCCGACAGCCGCGAGCAGATCGAACTCTTTGCCAATGTCTCGGTGAAGCCCAACACGGACGAGATTGGCAAAGCCTTCTTGCGTAATGCTGAGCGTGGGGGCGAGGAGACTTTTCCGTCATCGCCGGCGATTTTTCAAACAGCCGGGGCGGATGGCATCTGGTTGCATCTCAAGGGTGCGATCGCTCCGAATCTCGTCAAGACCTACGCCGTCTCCGGCCCGATCGACATTTGCGGGGCAGGGGACAGCACGTCGGCGGGGATCACGTCGGCGATGGTGTCGGGGCTGACGCACGAGCAGGCGGCGGCGTTCGGGAACCTGGTGGCGTCGATCACGATCCAGCAGATCGGGGTGACCGGCACCGCACCACCCGACAAGGTCCGCGCCCGCTGGCGCGAGGTGAGCGGCGGCTGACCATGCCGGAGCCCCGGAGGGGCGGCGGATGGTAGCCAGGGGTGCGGCCCGCTTCGGGCAAAC